>JAAZAR010000115.1 GCA_012514235.1 Actinomycetota bacterium | reverse complement strand
GCGTTCAACGCCGGCCAGTTCGCCGTGTCCGGCGGTCTTGCCGGCCTCGTCTTCGGGGCCCTTCAGAGCAACGACAGCAACGCGCTCGTGACGAACGCACCCGCGTACGCCGCTGCGGCGGCGGCCTTCCTGGTCTGCAACACCGCTCTGGCCGGTGGAGTCTGGGCGCTCCTCGGCCACGGCTTCGTCAAGGCGTGGTTCCGGGCACTGGAAACGGGCGGCGTCCTCTATCTGGCGATGGCCCCGCTCGGTGCCCTCCTCGCCAGCGCCTACGCGCAGAGCCCCTGGTCGCTGCTCTACTTCCCGCTCCTGGTCTGGGTCTTCTACAAGGGCTTCGGGTTCTACGCCAAACTGCGCACCGAGACCCAGAACGCGCTCGTCGCGCTCGCCAACTCGCTCGAGCGCAGGGATCCCTACACCTTCGAGCATTCGGTCCGTGTCGCCGACTACACGCGCCACATGGCACGGCATCTCGGGCTCCCCGAGGAACAGCTCGAGCTCATCGTCTCGGCTGCACAGGTGCACGACCTCGGCAAGATCTCCATCGACAACCGCATCCTCTTCAAGGCGGCGTCGCTCACCGAGGACGAGCGTCGCGAGGTCAACACCCATGCCGCGGCCGGGGCGGAGCTCGCCGAGCAGTTCAGCATGTACCGCGAGGGCGCGGCCATCATCCGCGCCCACCACGAGCGCTGGGATGGGAGCGGCTACCCGGACGGTCTGGCCGGGGAGGCGATCCCGCTCGGGGCGCGCATCATCGCGGTCGCCGACGTCTACGATGCGATGACGTCGGACCGGCCCTACCGGGCCGCGCTGCCGCACGAGGTCGCCGTCGCCGAGCTGATCGACGGACGCGGCTCGCAGTTCGACCCCGAGATCGTCGACGCGTTCGTGGCGCTCGAGTTGACGGTGGGGCCCTGTGCCGAGCGCTCGGAAGGGAGTCGGCACGAGTTCGGTCCTGATCCTGTGCCGCGACTTGACGCTCCGGTCAAGGGCAGCGAGATCGTCTGAAGGCGGCGGGTCGGCTGAAGGGCCGCAGGATCGTCTGAGCGAGCCGGCGAGGGCGAGTCACAGGCTGATCACGTGCCGGCAGAACGGGTCCCCCGCGCTCAGGGCATGCGTCTGCGTATGGGCCGAGTGGTCGACGCCGAGGAGGCCGCAGAGCGTGCCGCGGTCGAAGGAGCAGACGATGCGCCGATGTCGCGGCGCCAGCTCCCCGTAGACGCAGTTCCCGATCTCGATGACGGCGACGGACCCGTCGGATGAGGCCCTCGCATCGTAGCCGGAACGCCTCATCCATTCCTCGACGGCCTTCACCGCGAGCGTCAGCGGTCCGGCGACGTCCGGGCCGACGATCTCGGCCGCCTGGGCCTCGCCGTAGGCGCGGCCGATGGCCGCCGCCTGATCGGCCGCTGCCGCGTCGTCGAGCGAGTCGCCCAGGAGCGTGAGCAGCAGCCGAGCGAGACGCTCGTAGCGGCGGGGCGGCACCATGATCTCGAGTCGTTTGTCGACGGCCAGGTAGCCCTTGGTCGGTCGGCCGCCGTGAGGACGACGGTCTGAGGAGATCGAGACCAGGCCCAGTTCGCGAAGCTTCTCCAGATGGGCCCGGGCGGCGGTCCGGTGGAGGCAGAACTTCTCGGCCACCTCACCTGCCAGTTGCGGGGTGCCGCACTGACGGAGGTGGCGGTAGATGTCCAGTCTGATCCGACTCGCGAAGGCGGTGGCGAGCTGGTCCGGCGAGGGGTCGATCGACCCCTCGCCGTGTCCTGGCTGTGTCGGCACGTCACGCCCTGGCACGACTGGCCCCTCCGCGATGCTCCATCGCCAGCGCGTCGTCGATCTCGTGGAGAGCCTGCCGGGCGGCGGCCAGGTCCTCGACCCACTCCGCCGGCACCCCCGCAAGGTCATCGTCGACGTGCGCCTCCCAGTCTGGGCGGGGTGCATCATCCGGCCGGCGCTGCTCCACACGTGCAGCCAGGCTGGAGATCACGCTCACGAGGCGTGCGCGCAAGTCGACGCACTCGGACGCTGAGAGACGCCCGGTCAGGAGATCGTCCAGCTCCTGCCTGAGCTCTTCGTCGAGCAGCCCCGAAGGCGGCTCCTCCCACACGATCTCGACGCGGCCGGTGTGCAGCGGAGCCGTGCCGCGGAGTGCATCGGCGAGGATCTCCGGCGTGAACGCCCGCCCAACGGTGGGCAGCTCGTCCGGGCTCCTCATGATCGCCAGGGCCGGCAGCGCGCGCTGCCGGCGCCCGTCCGTCGGACGCTGGTGCAGCTCCGCGTAGAGGATGTCGCTGTCAGGCACAGCCCGGATCTGCTGCAGCGTGTACCCGCAGTCCGCGTCGGTGATGAAGTGGATGCGCCGGGGCACTGCCCGAAGGCGCCGCTCGCCGCGCCGGTCCTGGCCGGTCGGGATCATCGACTCGGTGCGTCCGATGCCGTCGCGTCCATCCTCAGGTCGTCGGCGTTCACGACCTCCACGATCTCGTCGTCGTCCTCCCGCAGACCCTTCTTGAAGCCGCTGATGCTCTGGCCCAG
>JAAZAR010000110.1 GCA_012514235.1 Actinomycetota bacterium | reverse complement strand
GTCATGAAGATGTTCTGGACGACGAGGAAGTCGAGGTTCTCCAGCGCCTTGCGCACGTGGTTGGCGTCGGCGTCGGTGAGCGCCGGGTCCTCACCCATGATGAGCATGGCCTTGAGCGTGCCGTGCACCGCGAGGTCGAACATCTCGGGGATGCGCAGGCCCATGTCCTGCGGCATCTGCACGCCGTACAGGTCGGAGAACTTCTTCTGCGCCTCGAAGTCCATCACGCTCGGGTAGCCCGGGAGCGAGTTGGGCAGGGCGCCCATGTCGCAGGAGCCCTGTACGTTGTTCTGGCCGCGCATGGGGTTCACGCCGGCGTTCTCGATGCCGATGTGGCCAGTGACCATGGCGAGATTGGCGAGGTTCATCACGTTGGCGGTGCCGACGGTGTGCTCGGTGATGCCCAGCGTGTAGAAGATGCCGGCCTTGCGCGTCGTCGCGTAGAGCCGCGCCGCCTCACGGATGGTCTCGACCGGCACGCCACAGACCTCGGAGGCACGCTCGAGCGGGTAGTCCTTGACCGTCTCCCAGAGCGCGTCGAAGCCCTCGGTCCGGGTCCGGATGTACTCTTCGTCGTGCCACCCGTTCTCGATGATGGTGTGCAGGATGCCGTTGATGAGCGCGTTGTCCGTGCCCGGCCTGAGTCGAAGCCACAGGTGGGCGTGCTCCGCCAGCTCCGTGCGGCGCGGGTCGACGACGATGAGCTTCGCGCCGCGCAGATGCGCCTGCTTCATCTTGTTGCCGATGATCGGGTGCGCCTCGGTGGCGTTGGACCCGATGATGAACAGCACGTCGTTGCCGACGATCTCGCCGATCGAGTTGGTCATCGCACCTGAACCCAGCGTGGTCGCCAGACCGGCGACCGTGGGAGCGTGTCAGGTGCGGGCGCAGTGGTCTATGGAGTTCGTGTTGAGGCCCGCCCGCGTGAGGCGCTGCAGCAGATAGTTCTCCTCGTTGGTGCAGCGCGCCGAGCTGAGGACGCCGACCGCGAGACTGCCCTCGCCGCGGACCTCCAGCAGGCGCCTGGCGACCAGGTCCAGCGCCTCGTCCCACGTTGCCTGCTCCCACTCGCCGTTCTTCTTGATGAGCGGCGTGGTGATGCGGTCGGGGCTGTAGATGAGGTCGCTGTGGAAGCGTCCTTTGACGCACAGCGACCCCTGGTTGGCCGGCGCGTCGTAGGCGGCGGTGACGCCGACGACCTTGCCGTCCGCGACGTTGAGGTCGAAGTTGCAGCCGACGCCGCAGAACGGGCAGGTGGTGCGCACCTTCTTGCGGTCCCAGACGCGCACGCCCTTGATCTGCTTGTTCGCGATGGCGCCCGTGGGGCAGATGTCGATGCACTGGCCGCAGAAGCGGCAGAAGTCCGTGTCGAGCGGCTTGTCGAACGAGGCCGCGACCTGAGAGTCGAACCCGCGTTCCGTGAAGTCGATCGCGCCGGTGACCTGCACCTCATGGCACACGCGCACGCACTTGCCGCAGAGGATGCACTTGTTCATGTCGCGCTCGATCATCGGATTGTCGCTCTCGATGGGGAGCTCGTGACGCTCGCCCTCGAAGCTGCTCTCCTCGATGCCGTAGCGATAGCAGTAGTCCTGCAGCGTGCAGGATCCTGACTGCTCGCACGTGATGCAGCCCTGAGGATGGTCTGAGAGGAGCAGGTCGAGGATGAGCTTGCGCGCCTCGACCACGGCCTCCGACTCGGTGTGCAGCACCATGCCGTCGACGAGCTCGGTGGCGCAGGCGGGCAGCAGGTTGGGTCTGCCCTCGACCTCGACCACGCACAGCCGGCAGGACGCCGAAGGCTTGAGGGTCTCGTGATGGCACAGGGTTGGGATGTCGACGCCCAGCCCGCGTGCGGCGTCGAGGATGGTAGTGCCGGCCGGCACCGTCACCTCACGGCCGTCGATGATGGCTTGGATGGTCGTCGTCTCCGGGCCTGCAGGACCGGTCATGCCGCCTCCGTTCGCTTGCTCCACTACCACAGCATGGGCCGCTCCACAGCGGCCCGAGCCTCCACTGCGCCGCCGCACTCTGCCGGGTGCCGGCGTCGCCTCTACGAGCGGTGCCCCACGCGCACGCGTGAGGAGCCTCGAGTGTACAACGCGGCGATACGGCGGCGAAAGCCGGAACGGATGCGGCGGGGCAGCGAGACCCGCACCGGCGGCTCACCCCCCGCTCAGACGCAGCCCGTGGAGCGCTCGGCGCGGTCGCGGATGCCGCGCAGCATGCCCTCCTCCATCACGAAGTGCACCGGCTCGAGCAGGAAGGCGCGGGCGAAGGCGGCCGCAGCGGTGGTGCGCCACGACGCGCGCCAGCGGATCAGAAGCCGGCACGAGCGTTCGCCGACGGGCTCGATGATGAAGGCCCAGCTGGCCGCGATCTCGCCCTTGAAGAAGTCGCCGGGCGCCGGGGGATCCTCAGCGGGGGCGCCCGTCCGGATGACGAACGCTCGCGGGGGATCGAGCGTCGTGATGGTCATCTTCATCGTCTCGTCGGGATCGAGGCTCACGTAGTCGTGTCCCGCTGCGAGGTCCTGCCACTCCTCGTGGATGCGGTCGGCGCTGTGGATGTCCAGGCGGAAGAGGTTCTCGAGGACGTCGTAGGTGTAGAAGCCGCCGCGGTTCTGGCCCATCTGGACCAGCCAGGGCCAGACGTCCTCGGCGGCCGCGGACACCGTGATCGCGCGCGTGGTCGCGTACAGGGGGTCCGGGATGAGGTCGTCTCCGGGAAGGGGGCGCGTGACTTCCTCGGCGGTCGCGCCCCAGCCGCGCAGGCGCGGCAGGAGCACGAACGAGTACGCTGCACCGAGCGCCTCGAGCGCGACCGCCGCCACGGCGACCTTGTGGAGCCGGCGCATCAGGTCTCGCTCGTGCCGAGGCGTGCCGTCCGGGCGGGACCCGGCTCGTCCGGCACAGCACCTTCATCGCCGCGCGCGTGGTCGGCGAGCTCGCCGACCACGGTCGCGAACACGTCCGCCACGACCTCGGCGCCGGCCTCGGTGAAATGGACGCCGTCTGTGGTGAAGGGCCCGCCGCCGCGCTCGGCCGCGGTCTGGAACGCCGGCGAAAGGTCGACCACGCGGCAGGAGCTTCGAGACGTCGCGACTCGTGCGATCGTCTCCGCCGCCTCTGCCGCGCGCTGCTCCCAGAGCGAGCCGCCGGCCTCCAGCACGATAGGGCGCACGACGACGATGCGTGGCGCGCGCGCTTCGGTCCACTCGAGCAGCTCCTCGAAGTCGCCGGCGAGTCGCACGAGGCGCTCCGGCCAGCTCCAGCCGCTGCCCGGCTCGGAGGCGTCCCAGGCGCCCATGACGGCGTCGTTGGCGCCTACCCAGACGAACGCGCAGTCGACGCGTCCCTGGCCCTCGTGCCGCATCCGCGAGAGCAGGCCGGCGACCGTGTCGCCGGCACGCCCCCGGTTGAGCAGGCTGTGCTGCCTGAGCCGGCGCTCGAGCAGCGGGAAGAAAGCCGCGCCCGGCCACCCCTCCGTCAGACTGTCTCCCAGGAACGCGATGAGCATGGGCGTAGTGTACCGGCGTGGGTCCACTTCGGGTGTACCCTGACGCTGTCGGCCGCGACTTCCGCGGAGTCGTTCCGCAAGAGGAGGGGTGATGAAGAAGGCGATCCTCGACGTCGTCAGCCTCGTCATATGAGTGGCGATCGTGGTTGCCGTGTGCAACTGGCTGAACGCCCCCACGTGGGTCATGTGGGGACTGCCGATCGTCATCTGCGGCGGCACCGCCGTCACCTGGGTGGTGCGGGCCGTCAAGTGGGCGCGCAAGCGGCCGGCGACGTGACGTGACCCGGGCGAGCGGCCCGGCGGCCGTGCCGCCGGAGCCGGGCCGTGTGGAGGTCGCGCTGCAGCGCGCTCTCAACAACCACCTGCTCTCGCCGTTCTACCGACGCTTCGTGGATGGGATGCACCTGCGGGGAGACGAGCGTGTGCTCGACTACGGCAGCGGAGGCGGGGCGGCCGCCCGTCACCTGGCGAAGCGGCTCGCGGCGGGCGGCGGCCGACTCACGTGCATCGATGTCTCGGAGCGCTGGCAGCAGGCTCTTCGCAAGGTCCTGCGCGCCTATCCCGATGTGGAGTATCTCCAAGGCGACGTGCGCGGGATGGGGTTGCCGGGCGGCCTGTTCGACGTCGTCCTCGTCCACTGGATGCTGCACGACGTTCCGCCGGGCGACCGGCCGTCCATCGTCGCCGAGCTCACACGGCTCTTCGGCCGGGAGGGCGGCTGTTCGTGCGCGAGCCGACCGGCGCGAGGCACGGCATGCAGGCCGTCGAGGCGCGGCGTCTCTTCCAGGCCGCAGGCCTCACCGAGACCGTGGGCGGCATGGGCAAGGCCCGTGTGCTGGGCGAGTACTATCAGGCGGTCTGGACGAAGTCCGCCGCCTGACGTCGGCGGTCCGGCCACAGGAGGCGAGAAGGGCCGGCGCTCGCGCCGGCCCTTCTCGCCTCCACCTCTCAGGGGCTCGCCAGAGACCCCCTGACTCCGGATCAGGTGATCGGTTAACGAGCGACCGGGGCCGAACCTTTCGAGTTGAGCGTCTCGTTCCTCGGGCGTCCGGACGGCACGGTATCGGGAGGGGACGGACCGCGGCCGCGCCGCGTCAGCGCGGCGCGGCTGCGGGCTGCTGCTGGGTGATGCAGTGGATGCCGCCGTCAGCGCGGGCGAGCTCCCAGGAGCGAACCGGCACGACGGCCCTCCTGGGGAACGCGCGGGACAGGGTCTCGAGTGCCGGCTCGTCATGGGCGTCGTCGAAGACGGGCACGATCACGGCCCTCTGGGCGAGGTAGAAGTTGACGTAGGACGGCGAGTACGTGACGACGTCCCGAGTGCGGTCGCGTGGCTGCAGGAGCTCGACGACCTCCAGACGGCGGCCACGCGCGTCGCGCGCACCGCGGAGACGCCGCAGGTTCTCCTGCAGCACTGCGTACTGCGAGTCCTGCGGGTCCATCTCGCTGCCGGCGATCACGACGCCGGGCTGTGAGAAGCACGCGATGGTGTCCACGTGACCGCCGGTGTTGTCGTGGTCGAGGGCGCCGGTGAGCCAGATGACCTTGTCGGCGCCGAGATAGTCGCAGAGGACCCGCTCGGCGTCCGCGCGCGTCAGGTCCGGATTGCGGTGCGGGTCGAGGACGACGTCGGTCGTGGTGAGGACGGTACCCTCGCCGTCCACGTGGATCGCGCCGCCCTCGAGGACGAGGGGCGCGGCGAAGCGCCGCGCCCCGAGCAGGTCGAGGATCCTTCGAGCCATGTTGCGCGTGCGGCCGTACTCCTCGTAGATGCCGCCGTAGGCGTTGAAGCGCCAGTCCACGCCCGCCAGGCGGCCGCGACCGTCGACGACGAACGTGGGCGCGCTGTCGCGGGTCCAGGAGTCGTCGCTCGGGACCACGACCACGCTGGCGCCGGCGACGCCGGCGAGTGCGCGCCGCGCGGCGCCGGCGTCCTCAGCGTTCGCGGTCATCGTCACCGGCTCGAACCGGGCCACGGCGCGGGCGACCTCGACGTACGTGGCGCGCGCCCGCTCGAGGTCGGCCCAGTTCTCCGGTCGACACGGCCAGGCCATCCAGCAGCCCGCATGCGGCGCCCACTCCGGCGGCATCCCGTAGCCGGCCCTCTTTGGTGTGGTCATGGGTGTGGTCACGGTCAGTCTCTGGCTCGTGGCCGCTTCGATCATCCGGGCTCGGCGAGCATAGCTCGCGGCCGATGCAGCCGTCGCGGTCCGACAGCCCGGGGGTACAGTATCCCGAAAGGTCGACCGGGAGGGGACATGCGCGTCGGATCGCAGATGCTGAGCGCCCGTTCTGTCCGTTGGCTGGACATCGGTGTCGCCGTGTGGATCGTGCTCTGGGCCACGCTCGGGGTGCTCCTCTGGAACGACCTGAGCGCGCAGGCCGGGCTGACGGACGACGTGGTCAAGGCAGGCGCGGCCGTGCGGTCCACAGGTGAGGCGCTCGGCGTGATCGGAGGGCTGCCGCTCGTCGGCGACACCATCGGCGACTTCGCCGACCGCATCGAGGCCGCCGGCTCCGACGTGGAGGCGAGCGGCCGTGAGAGTCGCAGCGGGATCCGGCGCGCCGCCGTCATCGCAGGCCTTGGTCTGGGTCTGCTCCCCGCCGCGCTTGTGCTCCTCCTGTACCTGCCGGCGCGCATCCGCTGGAAGCGCTACGCTGCGGCGATCGCAGCCGCGCTGCCGGCCGCCGCGAACGACCCCGCGTTCGAGCAGTATCTGGCGCACCGCGCCGTGGACTCGCTGCCGTGGGACGTCCTGCGGACGATCACGCCGGACCCGTGGGGGTCCATCGATCGGGGGGACGTCCGGGCGCTCGCCGACGCGGAGCTCGCGCGCCTCGGCCTGCGTCGGCCCTGATCTCGACGGCGGGCTCGTGCCGGGGATGACGGCTTGCTGTCGGCCGGGTGCGTACGGGCTGGAGGCGCCCCCGCCGGGACGCCCCCTTGCCTTCTTGAGGTTCCGCGTTTCGGCTGCTGACCGATACGCATGACGTTCCCCGCCTGTCCCGGCTTCAGTCGCGAGCCGTTCATGGCCACCGATGGTAGAGTCTGCCCCATGGACGACGATCACAGCAGGAGGACCCGCGCCGGCCGGCGTCCGGCCGCGGCGCTCCGGCTGCTCGTCCTGTCCCTGGTGCTGCTGGCGGCTGCCGGAGCAGCCGGCCTTGCGGCCGGCCCGGCGGCAGCCAAGGACTTTTCCATCACCGGCGTCACGGTCGACGCCACCGTCAGGCCCACCGGCGATGTCCGCATCACCGAGACGCGCACGCTCTCGTTCTCGGGCACCTTCCACTTCGTCTACTGGGACCTCTCCACCAGGGGCTCCGACGGGATCAGGGTGGTCGGTGCGTCCGGCCCCGCTCCCGGCGACGCGTCGAGGACGGTCCCCTACGAGCCTTCCGGGCTCCCCGCGGTCCACAGCTGGACAGGCGAGGTCGGGACGTACGGCTCGCTGGAGTCCGGGAAGGTCGTCACGGTCCAGCTCAACTTCGACGTCACCGACGCGACCGCGTCCTTCACCGTGGAGTACGTGGCCAAGGGAGCCGCGAAGCGGTGGAACGACACGTCGGAGCTCTATTGGCAGTTCATCGGCGCGGACACGGCCGTGGAATCGGACGACGTCCGGGTCACGGTGCGTCTGCCCAAGGGTGTGACCAGGGACGAAGTGCGAGCCTGGGCGCACGGACCCCTGTGGGGCACGGTCACCATCAGGCCGGACGCCGCCGTGGTCATGCAGGTCGACCCGCTTCCGGCCGGTACGTTCGTCGAGGGCCGCATCCTGTTCCCCGCAGCGGCCCTAGGCAAAGCGCCCGTGGACGATACGCCGCGACTGGACCAGGTCCTCGCCGAGGAGAAGGAGTGGGCCGACCAGGCCAACCGTGACCGCCTGTGGGCGCGGGTCAAGGTCGTCCTGTGGGGCCTGCTGGGCGTGGGGTTCCCGGTCGTGGCGGTCGTCCTCATCGTCCTCCTCTACGTCCGCTACGGCCGGGAGCCGAAGACGCAGTTCCAGGCCCGGTATCTGCGCGACATCCCACAGCCGCCGCTCCCGCCCGCGCTGGCGGCGTTCATCTGGCGCATGGGGTCTGTGGGCAGCGACGACGTCTCCGCGACACTCCTCGATCTGGTACACCGCAAGGTCATCGACCTCGAGCAGGTGGTCGTCACGAAAGACGGGCTCTTCCGCACCAGTGAAGAGACGACGTACAAGCTCACCCTGCACGACGATCGTCTGGGAGAGCTGCTCGATTACGAGCGGCACCTGTGCACGTTCCTCTTCCACCAGATGGCGGACGGCAACGAGCTCGTGCTCCGCGAGCTCAAAGCTATCGCCAAGAAGCGCCGGACCTCGTTCGCCAAGGGCTTCCAGACATGGAAGGACAAGGTCGGCAAGGAGGGACAAAAGCGCGGCTACCTCGATCCGAAGGCCGACCGCATGGCCTTCGTCGCGGCGGCGTTCGCCTTCGTCGCCATCGTGGCCGCCGGCGCGGCGGCCGTGTTCAGCGGCTTCCTGTGGTTCTTCCTCGGTGTCCCCGTGGGCGTCGTGCTGATCTTCGTGGCGCGTGCGGTCAAGCGGCGCTCGCAGGAGGCGGCGGAGCTGCACGCCCAGTACGCCGCCCTCGAGCGCTACCTCAAGGACTTCGGCCGTCTGGACGAGAAGCCGCCGGATGCCGTGGTGCTGTGGGAGCAGTTCCTCATCTTCGCCGTCGTGTTCGGCATCGCGGACCGGGTGACCAAGGCGATGACCGTCAAGGTCCCCGAGGTCGTTGACGATCCGGCCTTCCGGACGTCCTACATCCTCTGGTGGGGAATGCCGGGCCACGCCGGCGGGCTCTCGGCGTTCAACGAGATCCACGAGAGCTTCAGCCAGGCCGTCTCGGTGGCCACGTCTTCATCGTCTTCCGGCTCCGGGGGCGGAGGCGGGTTCTCGGGCGGTGGCGGCGGTGGCGGCGGCGGTGGCGGCTTCGGCGCCGGCTGATCTGCCGCCGCACTCCTCGCATCCGCGACGCGGGTCGTCGCCCCCCTCCCTTCGTAGGGCGAGTCCGGGAAGCACTATCGACATAGTGTTTACCGCCCGTGCGGCGTGGGAAGAAGCGACGCGAGCCCTCAGGGCTCCGGAAGGCTCGAGGGAGTGCAAAGGAGGGTCACCATGGCACGTCCCACCCCTGCCGCATTCGGTGAGAAGTACCGTGAAGTCATGGAGGCGGTCTCCGCAGCGCGCGGTGCGGAGAGGCGCCACTTCCAACTCACGTCCGACGTCGCGACCGGCGTCCGTCTGGTGCTCAGTGAAGCGGGTGACGTCCCCATGGTGTTCTCGCTCTGGGCTCTGCCGCAGGACGTGGCCGAGCTCTGCGGCGACGCCAGCGTCCCGGCCGCCGCCGCACTGCTCGCGATCGACGAGGAGCAGGCACGCGAGCTTCGCGCTGCCGGGGTTTCCCTCGACCTCTCGCAGTTCAGCCGCAGCCAGTCCCGGCCCGACGTCTATTACACCCTGTTCGATCGCGCGAGCCCGAGCCGGATCCACACGGCCCTGCATCGGCTCGTCCCGTCGCTGGAGCCGCACACGGCCGTCGCGTGAGCGGCGTCTGACGGTGAGCGGCGCACGTCCACGAGGATACGAGTGGTCTTCGGGCTGGTCGGCGGCCGCGTCCTCTGAAGAGCGGGCGCGCGGCCGCCGCGCCGCGTGCCGCAGGTTGTCCCGACTGGGAGTATCGTTCCCGGATGGATAGCCGTTTGCACTGCGTACTATAGGGGTCAGCTCATGGACCCGAGGGAACCGGCGCCGCCGTCGTCGGGCGGCGCCCACGCAAAGGAGGAGCACGACACGATGGCCGAACCCTTCAAGAACACGCCGCCTGCCCCCGATGATCGGGGCGAGATGACGAAGGCCAACATCGCCGCCGCCCTCGCGGGCGAGAGCCAGGCATCGCAGAAGTACCTCGCGTTCGCCGACGTGGCCGACGACGAGGGCTATCCCAATGTCGCGCGCCTCTTCCGGGCCGTCGCCTACGCCGAGAGCACGCACGCCCGCAACCATCTCAGCGTGCTCGGCGAGATCGGTACCACCGCCGAGAACCTCAAGGCCGCCTGGGGCGGGGAGACGTTCGAGATCGACGAGATGTACCCCGCGTACGGTGCCGTCGCCAAGCTGCAGGAGAACAAGGGCGCGCAGACCACCGTCCGGTACGCGCTCAAGGCCGAGATGGATCATCAAGGCATCTACGACAGTACGCTGAAGGGCGTCGAGGGGCAGACCGACCTCGGGCCGGAGACTATCCGTGTCTGCCCCATCTGCGGTCACACCGTCATCGGCGATGCTCCCGACGAGTGTCCCGTGTGCGGCACGGCCGGCGTCTATTTCAAGGAGTTCTGATGAGCGACGTCATCTCCCGCGAGGAAGCCCTCACGAAGCGGCTTCCGAAGCCGGAGGAGCTCAATGCGATGACGCAGGAGAGCCTGGCGGCTGCCTTTGCCGGCGAGAGCCAGGCGGCCGAGAAGTACCTGGTGTGGGCGGAACAGGCCGAGGCGGAGGGCTACCCCAACGTCGGCAAGCTCTTCCGCGCCATCTCGTTCGCGGAGACGCGCCACGCACGGAACCACCTGCGCGTCATGGGGGGCATCAACAGCACGGCCGAGAACCTGCTCGCTGCCTTCGACGGGGAGAGCTTCGAGGTCGACGAGATGTACCCGGCCTACCACGAGATCGCCAAGCTCCAGGGCAATCATCAGGCCAGCCGGTCTATCAACTACGCCCTCAAGGCCGAGGCGGATCACAAGGTCCAGTACACGGACGCCCGCGAGGCCGTGCTGGCCGGCAAGGACATCGAGGACGTTCAGGTCAACGTCTGTCTCGCCTGCGGTCACACGATCATCGGCGACGCGCCGGACAAGTGTCCGTACTGCGGCGCCGGCAAGGATCTTTACAGGACGTTCTGAGCTGTCACGCCCAAGCGGCGGGCG
>JAAZAR010000038.1 GCA_012514235.1 Actinomycetota bacterium | reverse complement strand
GCCCCGTCCTCGTCTGTCCGGAGATCGCGTCCGGTCGCTGGGGCGCGCGGTCTCAGACCGCGGCGCCGCGGTCGCCGGCCGCGGTCATGCACGACCACACCGGCGTGTAGACGCGCTCCACCTCGGCCGCGTACTCGTCGAGGGCCGGCGCCAGCGTCTCGAAGAGCGATTCGGCGCCCGGGTGCGTCGGCCGGGCGCCGGTCAGCGCCACGATCTCGCGCGACTGCGCCGGGTTGTCGATGAGCATGCACGGCATGAGCAGGTTGTGGTTGAAGGGCTGCCGCCGCTGGATCTCGCGGAAGTAGTCCGAGGTGAGCGCCTCCTCGAGCGTGCACTCGTTGAGGTTGTGGGTCGCGAAGTGGGTGAAGATGCACGGCTCCACCCAGCCCTCGCTGTTGACGTGCGCGTACCACTTGCCGGCGATGCAGCCGCCCACGTAGACGGAGTCGCCCCAGAAGTCGAGGGAGGCCAGCGGCTTGGTCTGGCGCAGCGCGAGGATCGCCTCGCGGAACTCGTTGCGCTCCTCGGCCGTGAGCATGAGGCTCACGTCCGGGTCGCGGCCCACGGGCATGTAGAGGAAGTTCCAGCCCATGATGCAGCCCCGCTCGATGAGGTCGTCGAAGAAGCCGGGGCTCATGAGGAAGCGGAAGTTGCGTCGCGTGACCGTGGCCGAGTACCCGAAGACGACCCCGGCCTCGCCCAGCCTGCGCATCGTGTCCAGGATCTCGTCGAACACGCCATCGCCCCGGCGGGCGTCGGTCGCCTCCCGGTCGCCCTCGATGCTGAGCACCGGCGCCACGTTGCCGATCTCGGCCATGCGCGAGACGGCGGCGTCGGTCAGCATCGTCCCGTTCGTGAACACCTGGAAGAACGACTCCGGGTTGGCCGCGCCCACGTCGAGCAGGTCGCGGCGCAGGAACGGCTCACCCCCGAGGATGGTGAAGATGTAGATCCCGATCTCGTTCGCCTGGTCGATGATGCTCTGGAAGAGCTCGGGCGACATCTCGGCGGCGGAGGAGTAGCCCGCCGCGTAGCACCCCTCGCAGCGGAGGTTGCAGCGCATGGTCGGGCTGATCAGCAGGACGAGCGGCGTGTGGACGCCGGTCCGCTCCGTGAACGCCGTGCGCGTCGCCGACGAGCGCAGCATCCCGTTGAGTACGAGACTCTCGATGGCGGAGCGCCGCACGGCGGGAGCGAGGTCGCGGGCGATCCGCCGCGTGATCTGCAGGGCCGGAGTCTCCCTGCGGATCTGGTCGATGACCCAGTTGACCTCGGTCTTGCGGTGAGGCGGCGTCAGCTTCTCGAAGATCTGCGCCGCCAGCAGGATGCTGGCCTTCTTGTCGCTGGTCGCGAGCTTGAGCAGCCGGTCGATGGTCTTGCGCTGCAGCGCCGCGGAGAATCCCCTGCCTGAGTCCACACGTCTGCCCTCCCGCACTCCAGACATCGATCATCTGAACGATAGGGGAGCAGAGCCGCCCTGACCAGTCAACCGCGTCGGCGGCTCACTTCGCGTAGAACTCGACGATCAGCTTCTCGTCCACGGGGGCGCCGATGTCGTCGTGCTCCGGCAGGCGCTCCACGCTGCCCCAGAGCTCGTCGTGGTCGGCGAGCAACCACGGCGGCACACGGCCCACCAGTTCCGTGGCCTCGCGGACCAGCGGCTCCACCCGGCTGTCCGGCTTCAGCGAGACCACGTCACCCTGCTTCATCTGAGCGGACGGGAGGTCCACACGGCGGCCGTTCACGCGGATGTGACCGTGCGAGACGAACTGGCGCGCCTGGGCGCGCGTCGTCGCGAACCCGAGCCGGTACACGACGTTGTCGAGGCGAAGCTCCAGCGCGCGCAACAGCTGCGCGCCGCCGCCGGCACGCTCGTAGGCGCCCCTGAACTGCCGCTCCCGAAGACCGTAGAAGCGTTTTGCCTTCTGTTTCTCCCGCAGCCGGGTCGCATACTCTGACGGGCGCTGTCGGCGCCGGCCGTGCTGACCCGGCGGGTACGGCCGGCGCTCCATCGCGCCCTTGCCTTCGAGCAGGCGTGCACCCTTCAGTTCAAGCTCGACGCCCTCACGGCGCGAGCGCTTCTCCACGGGACCCGTATCGCGGCCCATCAGACTGTGTTCCTTCGATCCATGAGTGTCGTCCTCATATCCGTACCGTCGTCGGCCCGCTTCGGCCGACGGGGTGTGGTTCCCGGTTGGGCCGCTCGTGAATCCTCCACGACATCGGGGCCTTGCGGCTGCGGTACTGCCACGGGCGATGATCCGCCCGTCACGTAGACTGCCGGCGACGCGAGCCATCGAGAGGAGCAGTCATGCAGACGCCGGCGCGGGCGGAGTACGTCGCCCGCATCAACCGCGTGATGGACTACGTGGACGAGAACCTGGGCGACCCGCTCACGCTCGACGAGCTTGCCCGGGTCGCCGCCTTCTCGCCGTTCTGCTTCCGTCGCATCTTCGCCGCCTTCGTGGGGGAGCCGCCGCCCCAATACATCCGCCGGCTGCGGGTGGAGCGCGCGGCGCAGCAGCTCGTGGCCGCGCCGCGCAAGTCCGTGACTGAGGTGGCCCTGGACTGCGGGTTCTCAGGCTCGGCGCCGTTCGCCCGGGCCTTCAGGGAGACCTTCGTGATGACGGCTAGCGAGTGGCGACGCAGCATGGGCCCACGCGCGCAGCATAGTACCTGAACGACCCCGCGCAGCACCCCGGGCACAAGTGCGTCGTGGACATCTGCGTGCCGGTCAAGCCGCTCTGACGACCGGCGCCGGCGCTCGTCACGGCGGACCTTCACTAAAGCACCGGGTCCCTCGCGGCCCGATGGTGCGCCGAGCAACGGTTCGATCCGCGCCTGCCGGCGCCAAGGTGCAGGTATGGACGAGACGTCGGCGCGAGACACCGGAGCATGGTCCTGGCCCGATGCGCCGGAAGAGCTGGAGGCGCTGCAGCGACGGCTCGCCGCGGCCGCCGACGAGCCGGGACCGTGGGCACCGGGGTCGGCCGACGACCTGACGCGGCTCACGGCGGCCGCCGTGTTCGCCGCCTTCCCGCGCGGGGAGGGCGGGCCGGGCGCGGCGGGCCAGCCCGTCGTCGCGGCCGCCGTCCTGTGGCGGGGCGGCCGCATCCTGGACCGGCACGTCCTGCGCGGCCTGAGCGGCGGACCCTATGCGGCCGGGCTTCTCGCCCTGCGCTGCGGGCCGCTGCTGGAGGCGGCGGTGCTTGGCCTCTCCCAGCGGCCCGACGTCGTCCTCGCCGACGCCACCGGCCGCGACCACCCGCGCCGGGCCGGCCTCGCCCTGCACCTCGGCGCACGACTCGACCTGCCGTCCGTCGGCGTCACCAACCGGGTGCTCCTCGGAGAGTACGAAGAGCCGGGCGACGAGCGCGGCTCCAGCACGCCGCTGCTGGTCGCCGGCGAGACGGTCGGCTACGCCGTCCGCACCCGCGCCGGCGCCCGTCCCGTCCTGGCACACGCGGCCTGGCGCACGTCGCCCGAGGCCGCCCGTGACGTGCTGCTTGCTCTGTCCGCGCACTGGCGCACCCCTCGCCCCCTGAGGGCGGCACGCACGCTCGCACGGACGGCGAGGGCAGCCGGATCGCCCCCAGGCGTGGACGGCCCCTGACCGAAGCCGTCGCGAAGCCGTCAACAGCGTCGCCCGCACGCCGTCGGCCGGTCGGGGCACACTGCGGATAGGCCACGGATCCGAAGGAGGTGCCCAATGTGGCTCTGGATCATCCTGCTGATCCTCGTCGTCATCGTCTTCGGACTCGGCTTCATCATCAAGTGGCTGTTCTACATCGCGGCCGCGCTCTTCATCCTCTGGCTCGTCGTGCTGCTGGTGAACCGCGTCCGTGCGTGACCGTGAAGGGAGGGATCGACCGTGATCAGTGAAGAGCTGGCGTTCGTCGCCCTGGCAGGCGAGAGCGTCCCCTACTCGCACGCGGTGCTCATCGAGACACCGCAGGGATGGCACCTGGAGCTGGAAGACGTCCCGGCCGACAGCTGTCCCTTCCTGGAGGGAGAGTGCGAGGTGACGTTCGACACGTGGGAGGGCGACCGCTACTCGGGATCCGTCACCGCCAGCTACAAGAGCGAAGACCCGATCTACCTCGTGCTGACCGGTCTGGGGGAACTGAAGAAGAGCTCCATGTCCGGCAAGACGTGACGTGGTCGCCCACGCGGCTTCCGCGTCGCCGAGCCGCGTGGGCCCCAGGTACATGTGTCTAGAGGGGGCTGGCAAACTCCACGCGCCCGCCGATGCTCAGAGACGGAGAAGCCCCGACGGGGGTCGAAGCAAGGAGCATCGCAGTGAGCAGGCGTCACTGGTGTGACCGGCGGGCCCTGCACGGCGGAGGCCGCACGTGAACCGGTGGACGGAGTCCGTCCTCGTCGTCAGTGCGGCCTGCGTCGCGCTGGCGCAGTGGCTGGTCCCCGACACGGGGGCCGGCCTGCTCGGCATCCTCCTCTTCGGGCTCGTCGTGCTCACCGCCCTCTCTCGGCGACGAGCCATCGACACCACGCTGGAGTCGCTCAACGCCGCCCATCGCGAGCAGCTCGAGAGCGAGCGGCGGTATCGCGCCCTGTTCGACGCCTGCAGCGACGTGATCCTGGTCCACCGCTTCGAGGACGACGGCCGGCCGGGTCAGATCGTCGAGGTGAACGAGGCAGCCTGCCTCGCGCTCGGCTACTCCCGCGCCCAGCTGCTCGCCATGAAGGCCGAAGACATCCTCGCCCCGGAGGCGCGCGGCCAGGTCCGCGAGCGCGCCATCGCGCTCGCCGATGCCGGCACGCTCGCCTACGAGACCGTGCAGATCTCGAGCGACATGCAGCGCATGCCTGTCGAGGTCACGGCACGGATCGTCGACATCGAGGGTCGCCGGCTCTGCCTCACCGTGAGCCACAGCATCGCCGCCCACAAGGAGCTCGAAGAGTTCCTCCGCAGCCTCACCGACGTGGACGAACTCACAGGGCTTCTCAACCGACGTGGGTTCTTCGTCAAGGTCGACGAGATGCGGCGCAAGGCGAAACGGACCAAGAGACAGGTGCTGCTCACGTACATCGACCTTGACGGCCTGAAGCGCGTCAACGACGAGCGAGGCCACGCCGAAGGCGACAGGCTGCTCGTCGCCACCGCGGACGTGCTTCGCTCCGCCTTCCGCCAGCAGGACGTGGTGGCGCGGCTCGGCGGCGACGAGTTCGTTGCCATGGCCCTGCTGGGCCGCCACCACGACGAGGAGCTGGACCGCAAGGCGATCGAGATGCGCCTCGAGCAGGCGGTCCGCGCCAAGCACGAGGAGCTCGGCGACCGCTACGACTTCTCGGTGAGCTTCGGCTCCACCGTGGCGAACCACGTCCAACTCGGTCAGATCGACGACCTCCTGGCGCGAGCGGATCAGCAGATGTACAACGCCAAGCGTGCCCGGCGGCGCCGGCGGGCGCCGGCCACCTCGTCCTGACCCGGCGCCGACGCTCTCGACGCCGGCGCTCGAGCCTTAGACGTCACCGGCTGGTGTGCGACGGCCGCGCCGTGGGGAATCCACGGAGCAGGCACTCCGCTCATGACCACACCGACCCCCGACATCCAGAGCAACGACGCTCCGCCTCAGCCTGCTCCCGGCGAGCCGACGCAGACCGCCTGGGCGACGCCGCACGGGCGCCGTCAGCTCTTCGTGGTGGCCGCCGCCGACTTCACCGTGTGGGCCGGCGGCGGCGCGATCTTCCCGTACCTGCCGGTCTTCCTGCAGGACGAGGCGGGCGCCTCCCTGTGGTGGATCGGCGTGATCGCCGCCGCCTACTTCGTCGGCGTGTTCACCGTCTCGCCGTTCTCGGGGCGCCTGAGCGACCGGGTCGGACGCAAGCCCATGCTGGTGGGCGGCACGCTCGCCTACGGCCTGGCGACGCTGCTGTTCGTCACGACGACGGAGCCCGCCCTCTTCGTGCTCTTCCGCCTGTTCGAGGGCGTGAGCGTGGCGCTCATCGTCCCGGCCGGCCAGGCCTTCATCGCCGAGATCACCACCGACCGCAACCGGAGCCAGGCGTACGGCTGGTGGACTTCGGCGCAGTTCGGCGGCCTCCTGATCGGCCCGGCGCTCGCCTGGCCGCTCTACGAACTCGGCGGCGGCGAGGGCCTGTGGGCCTTCTACAGCATCTTCATCTTCGGCTCCGCTCTCTCGCTTGCGGCCGCGGTGGGGCTGGCCCTGCTCATCCGGGAGCCCGAGCATGCGGCGCGGGCGCGCCGGGAGGTCGTCGCGCGCCCGCCCGTCCGCAGCCTGCTGACGAGACCGGTCGTGGCGATCCTCATCGTCGTCGCCACGGCCGAGTTCACGATGGGCGCCTGGGAGGTGATCTGGAGTATCTGGCTCGACTCTCACGGCAAGTCGTTCGCCTTCATCGGGATCACCTGGATCGCCTTCAGCGCGCCGATGTTGCTGTCGTTCGTCGGCGGCCGGCTCGCGGACCGGCACAGCCGGTTCGCGATCATGGTCGCCGGGTTCACCATCCAGGCCCTGGTGTGGTTCGCCTTCTCCCTGACGACCCTCTCCGGGGTGTACATCGCGGCACTGGTCGTCGGCGGCCTCGCCTTCGCGCTCGCGTTCCCCGCCAAACAGGCGCTGCTGGTCCAAGTCAGCCCCGCCCGCTGGCTGGGGAGCGTGCAGGGCCTCGAGCAGACGTCCATGCAGGGCGCCGCCTTCGTCGGCACGCTCGTGGCACCGCTCGTGTACGGCGCCCTCGGCGGCTGGATCTTCGCCGTGTGCGGCGCCGTCGGCCTGGCCGGCGTGGCTGTGGCGGCGCCGATCCTCGGCCGCGAATGGCCCCGCATCCGCGCCGCCGCGGCGGAGACCGCGCCGGTCGTCGGCGTGCCGGCGGAGGCCGCAGTGGCGCCGGATGCGCCCGCCGAGGCCGACGCGCGCTGACACAGGTCGCCGTTCGACCCGCTGGGCGCTTGGCCGGTGCCGTGACGCCCCGAGGCGTCAGGCGGGAAAGACTAGAAGACCGCGACCAGCGAGGGACCATGCGACCTTCTTCCGATACCGGCTCCGGCATCCGTGGTTCCGGTCCCGCAGAGGAAATCGACCGCCGGACTGGACCCGACGGAGACGCGCGGGCGGCCGGCGACGGCCGCCCGCACGTCCGGACGGACGGCGCCGTCCGCACCGGGGCCGACGACGGCGCCGTCCTGACCGATGCCGCTGTCCCGGGCACCGGCGGCCGAACCCAGGCTGACGGGCAACCGCCCCTGACGGCCGGCGAAGCCGAGGAGATCGCTTCCCGCGCCGGCCTCGTCGCCCGCAACATCGCCTCCGTCATCCTGGGCAAGGAGCACGTGATCCGTTCCTGCGTGATCGCCCTGCTGGCCGGCGGTCATCTGATCGTCGAGGACTACCCCGGCGTCGGCAAGACGCTCCTCGCCAAGGCGCTCGCCCGCTCCGTCGGCGGCCGCTTCTCACGCATCCAGTTCACGCCCGACCTCCTGCCCAGCGACGTCACCGGCGTCAACGTCTTCGACCAGCACAGCACCCGGTTCGAGTTCCGACCCGGGCCGGTGTTCGCCAACGTGGTGCTGGCCGACGAGATCAACCGCGCCTCGCCCAAGACCCAGGCGAGCCTGCTGGAATGCATGGAGGAGGGCCAGGCGACCGTGGACAACGTCGCCCACCGTATCGCCCCGCCGTTCATGATCGTGGCGACGCAGAACCCCGTGGAGTACGAAGGCACCTATCCCCTGCCCGAAGCGCAGCTCGACCGCTTCATGATGCGGATCAGCCTCGGCTACCCTGCCGTCGAGGCGGAGGAGTCGATCCTCGACTCGCAGACGTCCGGCGATCCGTTCGCAGCACTCCAGCCGGTGATGCAGGCCGCCGACGTGCTCGCCCTGCAGCAGGCCGTGCTGCGCGTGCGCGTGGCGCCCGCGATCCGTCGCTACGTGGTCGACCTGGTCGCCGCGACGCGGGACCACCCCGAGATCTACCTCGGCGCCAGCCCTCGCGCCGGCATCGCGCTGCTGCGCGCCGCGAAGGCGAGCGCCGTCCTGAGCGGCAGGGACTACGTCGTGCCGCAGGACGTCAAGCAGCTCGCCGCCCGCGTGCTGGCTCACCGGATCATCCTCTCGACCGACATGAGCGGGGGCGCCGAGATCGCCGAGGCGGTGATCGGCCGCGTGCTCGAGCACGTCCCCGCTCCGGGACCGGGGCGATGACGCGCTTCACGGCACGCGGCCTCGCGCTGCTCGCGGTCGCCGTCCTCACGTACGTGGCCGCCCGCGTGCTGGGTACGTGGGAGCTCTACCTCATCGCGCTCGCCTTCGCCGCCATGAGCGCCGTCGCATGGGTCTTCGTGTACTCCGGCTCGCGGCGGCTGACCGTGCGGCGCACCGCCACGCCCGAGGAGCCCGTGGCGGGAGACCTCGTCTCCTTCTCGTTCCGGGCCCGCTGGGGGCGCCGGATGCCCGGACTGCTCGTCTCGCTCGACGGCGCAACCGGCAGCCTGCTCGACGGCGAGGGACCGGTGGTCCTGGGCATCGCGGGTGCGGATGGAGGGGACGCAGGAGAGGCGGGCCCGTGGACCGCCCGTCGCGGCGTCCACAAGCTCCCGCCGTTCACGGCCGTGGTCGAGGATCCTTTGGGGCTCGCCCGCGCCCGCCAGCCGGCGGGCGAGCCGCTGCGACTCACGGTCGTCCCCAGGCTGGACGACCTCGCCTCATGTGCGCCCTGCGGGGCCGAGGGCCTGCGGCGCGGCACCGGCCGCAGGCTCCTCCCCACGCGAGACGCGTGGGAGTTCCGCGGCATCCGGCCGCACGCTCCGGGCGAGCCGCTCAACCGGGTGGACTGGAAGTCCACGGCCAAGACGGGCAACCTCATGCTGCGCGAGATGGAGGCCGCCGCCGAGGACGATCTCACCGTGCTGCTCGGCGGCGCCGGCACGTGCGTCGCCGGGTCTGACGATCCCGGGTTCGAGGAGGCGGTGCGCGTCGCAGGTTCCATGGCGGCGTTCACCCTGAGAGCCGGACACGCGGTGACGCTGCTCCTGCACGACGAGGACTGGCGGCCGGTGCGCCTCGTTCCGGACATGGCCGGCAGGCGTCGCCTGCTCAGCCTGCTCGCCGGAGCGGAGCCCGGAGCGCCACTCCACCTCGGACGATCGCTGGAGTCCATCGTCGCCGGCCGCGCGAGCGCGACCGGCCGCCACCTCGCGGTCGTCGTCCTCTGCCTCGACCAGGATCTGGTGAGCGCCCTGGCCAGACTCCGACGGCAGGGCACGTCCATCTCGCTCGTCCACGTGGACGCCGGGACGCGCGACGCCCGGCCGCCGGCGGTGGGTGGAGCGCTGGGCGAGGAGGGTCCGATGGCGGCGCTGGCAACTGCGGGTGTGCGCTACGTGCGCCTGCGCCCGGGTGACGATCTGCGCGCGGCCCTGACTGTCCGGCCGCCGCGCGCGCCCGCGAGGGCCGCCCTGTGAACAGGCTGCGCACGCCGCTCTACATGGCCTGCTTCGCGGCCCTGGCCGCCTTGGCTACCGTCGTGGCCGCGAGAGTCGCTGACCCGACCGTCGTACCCGTCCTCCTTGCCTCCGTCGTGGCCGCCACGCTCGCCGGCGCGCCCGGCCTCGTGCGCCCGCGCGCCTGGCCCGTCGCCCTCCTCCTCCTGCCGATCGGCGCCTACCTGCTGAGTCGTGCGCAGATCCCGCCGCCGCCCGAGTTCGTCGGCGCCGGCGGCCATCTCGCCTTCTACGCCGGGGAGGCCGAGGCCGGCGCGGCGGCCTACGCGCGTGACGTCTTCCCGCTCGACGTCGCCGGCAAGGACGACCTCCGGCTCCTGCTGTCGCTGGTCGTCTACGGATGGATCTGGGTCGCGGCGTTCGTCGCGCTCAGTCTGCGTCGACCGTTGCCCGGCATCGTCATGCTGCTGATCCTGGCGGGGTTCGGGTTCACGGTCGACGGGACGACGGGCGATCTCTGGGCGGCGCTGGCGTTCGTGGCGCTCGCCGGCGGCGTGCTCGTCGTCTCGCGCGCAGTGCGCCTGCGGCGCCTGCGGGCAGCCGAGGCGGTCGTCGGCGGGGTGACCGTCGTCCTCGCGACGACGTTCGCGCTCTCCTTCATGGGAGCGACTGCCGTCGAGGCCGGCAAGCCGCTCCAGGACTGGCGCGAGTGGGACCTCGGTGTCTCGGCATCGAGCGCCCTCCGCTTCAACTTCATGCAGAACTACCCGCGACTGCTCGACCCCGGCAACGACGAGCCGGTGATGCGCGTGCACTCGCCCGTCTCCAGCTACTGGCGGGCGAACGTCCTCGATGAGTTCAGCGGCACATCCTGGCGTCGCTCGCTGCCGGACGGAAGCGAGCTGCGTGCCGGCGTCTCCGGAGGGATGTGGACGTACGACATCCCCACGCCCGAGACGCTCCCGCCCGGGAGGCTGGTGACGCAGCGGTTCGAGATCCAGCGTACCGCCGTCGACCGGCTCTTCGCTGGAGGCTGGGCGATGCAGGTGCGCACCCGGGAGCCGCTGACGCTGCGGGCGGCGGATTCCTCGGCGATCGCGATCGCGTCCGCCGGCGGCTCCTCGCTCGAGTACACGGTGGACGCCGTGGTGCCCGACCTCGCGCCCGCCGACCTGCTCGGCCGCGGGCGCGTCTATCCGGCAGACGTCGCCGGGAAGTATCTCTCGCTGCCGTTCCCGGCGCGCGACGTCGACGGCCGCCGGCTCTCACAAGGGGAGTGGCGGACCGCGGCGGTCTCTGCGCCGGCCGGTCGGGAGTGGGCGGATCTCTATGAGCTCAACGAGCGCATCGTCGGGGAGGAGACGGACCCGTACCGTGTCGCGCTGGCGATGGAGCACTACCTGCGGTCCTCGTCGCTCTACACCTTGCGGCCGCCGGCGACGCACCACGACTCCCCCTACGCGGCGTTCCTCTTCGCCACCCGTCAGGGGTACTGCCAGCACTTCGCGGGCGCCATGGCGGCCATCCTCCGCTTCAACGGCATCCCGGCGCGCGTCGTGGTCGGGTTCACCAGCGGGACGGAGGAACAGAGCGGCGTGTGGGCGGTCTCCAGCAACGATGCGCACGCATGGGTCGAGGCATACTTCCCCGGTTCGGGCTGGGCGCCCTTCGACCCCACGCCCGGCCGGAGTCTCCCGTCGTCCGACAGCCCGCCCACCAGCGGCCCGGACGCTGCCGCGGCAGCCGGACTGGCCCGCGGCAGCGCACCGCCGCCTCCGGGCGACGAGGAGGACACCGGAGAGGCCCGCGTCGCCGACCCGGGCGGGCCGGGCGAGAACGCCGCCACCGGCACCTCGTTCACCGGTCCCGAGGGCGGCCGACCGTGGCTGCTGACGCTGCTCGCGATCCCGCTCGCCTGGCCAGCGTACCGAGCCGTCTCCCGCCGCCTGCGTCTGCGGCGCGGGTCGCCGGAGCAGCGCCTCGAGGTCGCCGTCGCCCTTCTCTACGCCGATCTCCGCGCCTGCGGCGTCCAGGTGGCGCCATCACAGACGCTCGACGAGACCGCCGACCACCTGCGACGCCGCCTCGACGTAGACGCGGGAGACCTGCCCGATCGCGTGCAGGCGGTGGCCTTCGGAGGGAGGCCGGCGACGGAGGCGGACCTGCAGGACCTCACGGTCCTGCGCCGCCGCATCCGTCGCCGGCTCCGCGAGCGTTCGGGACGCACCGCTTCCCTGTTCGCGTCCCTGGGTGTGCCACCGAGGGGCGGTCGCGGACGCCGCCTGGGCGAGGCGAGACTCAGTCCTCGATCCTGACTCGAGCCTGAGCGACCAGCGACGAGCGGGCGCCCGTCGCCGTCACCGCCGGCGCGTCTCCTCGTCCTCGGTGGTCCGCGATGGGTCCGCGCCGTCGTCCCGGCCGCGTCCGCTCTCGTGAGCGTCGGGAACCTTCCGCGGCCCCGGGGTCGCATCCGCCCTCTCGCCGCGACCGGGCTCCTCACCCTCGAGGAAGTCGCGCTCCACGATGTCGCGGAGGTGCGCCGGCGTCGGTCCTTCCTCCTCCGGCGCCGCCGCCTCGTCGAGCAGGTGGCTCATGGCGTCGCTGATCTTGACCTCGCGGATGACGCCCTTGTCCCGCTGGGCCTCTTCTATCGCCCGGCGTCTGCGTGCTACCTCTTCGTAAGGGATGACGTGGTCGTCGAAGCGACTCATCCACTCTCCAGGTGTCTCGGACGGTGCCTTGCCGGTGGTTGTGAACACTCAATACCCCGGTTCGCGAAGGCCATGCCGCATCGCGTGGACGCCTCTCACTGTGCAGTCAGCCGGACACAGCTGCAGCTGCGCCTTCGGCACGGTCACCGGTCCGGCGGCCTCTCCCAGACGCCCTCCGGGTCGCGCCACGGCACCACCGTGATGCCGCCGTGGCGCTCCAGCACCGCGTACTTGACCTGGTCCATGCGCTCGAGGCCCAGGTAGCGCCGGGCGGCCTCGAGCACGTCGTCGTCGGTGACCCGCGCCCGGTCCATGCGGTCGCGGAGCGGCACGCCCCTGTCCACGATCACCACGGGCGTGCCCTCCATGACCTTCTCCACCCGCCGGCTGGTGTGCTTCAGCCAGCTCATCGCGATGTCGATGCCGACGAGCGTCAGGATCACGACGGCAGCGTTCGTGAGCGAGAAGTCGTCGCCGATCATGGCCTGCTGCGTGGCCTCGGCGATGATGAGCAGCAGGACGAAGTCCAGCACCGTGATGTCCGACATGGTGCGCTTGCCGGCCAGCCGCAGGACCACCAGCAGGATCACGTAGATCGCAGCGGCTCTGAGCACTGTCTCCACGACCTCTCCTCCCCCTCACGGCAGCACGAGGACCGTCGCCCGGACCGGCGCGCCGCCCGGACCGGCGCGCACCACCAGGTCGTCTGCGCCCCATGACCGATGCTCGAAGCGGAGGACGACCCGAAGAGAGCGAGGCGCAGACACCGCGAACCTGTACGTCGTGCCGGAGCCGCCGGAGCTGACGGAGTCCGGCTCCGGCTGCACGGACAGGATCTGAGCGTCCCGCAAGAGGCCGCCGGCGAACGACACCTCGGCCGCCGGCGGCGTGGCCCGCCGGAGTTCCACGACGAGGTACTCCGGCGTCTGCTGCCGCATCACGCGCGGGTAGTCCACGCGGAAGCCCGCGTCGCCGGTGGTCGCCCGGGAGAGGGGCCCGCCGGCGCCGCTGAACCCGAGGATGGCGAGGACAACGAGCGCTACCCCGACGACCTGCGCCGCGCGCTCGAGGCGTCGCCAGCGGCGCTCGAACGAGAGGTCCTCACTCGTCTCGAGCCTTTCGTGCTCCGTGGCCACCGGCACTCCTCGTCGCCGACACCCCCTGTCTCGGCGGTACCCCTCTCAGGGTCACGCGACGCAGGGACACCGTCGGCCGCGCGGCGCCCTTCCTCAGCCGCCGGCGGCCGGCGGCGACTTCAGCGCCCTGATCGCCGGCCCGTTCAGCACCTCGCCATGCTCGTCGAAGCGCGACCCGTGGCAGGGGCAGTCCCAGCTGCGCTCCGCCTCGTTCCACTTCGTGGTGCACCCCATGTGCGTGCAGGCCGGGTCGCCGCTGATCAGCTTGTCGATGACGAGCGCCTTGATGCTCTCGGCCGCCTGGCTGAACAGGGCGCCGGCGCCCTTGGTGAACGACCGGTCCCATGGGTCGTACAGGCCCGCCCAGTCGTTGTCCTTGCGCTGGACCGCGTCGCTGATGATCCTGGCGGCGACCATGCTGTGCGCCATGCCCCAGCCCTTGAAGCCGGTGGCGATCAAGACCCGTGCGTCCTCCTTGCGGTACCGGCCGATGAAGGGCAGGTCGTCCACGGTGAAGACGTCCTGGGTGGCCCAGTCGTAGTACCGCTGGCCGAGCACGAAGCGGTCATCGGTCCATCCCCGGATCCGCAGGTAGCGCTCACGCTCGTCGCCGCCCTCGCCCGTGCGGTGCGGCTCTCCATTCGTGATGGTCCACTGCTGTCCGTCGATCTCCTGGGTGCGCACCGAGCGGTGGTTCCCGGAAGCCGATATGTACATCCCGGCGAGCGGATCGGGCAGCGGCGCGGCGACCACGTAGGAGCGCCGCGCCATCAGCCGCATGCTGAGCGGGCCGTGGTCGAAGATGGGCACGTGTGTCGCCACGACCACGTGCTGCGCTCGGATCACGCCGCGATCCGTCCGGACCAGCGCGGCGGCCTCGTCCAGGTCCAGCGCTGTGGTCATCTCGTGCACGCGGCAGCCACCGCCGTGCACGAGCTCCGCCAGCGCCTTGAGGTAGCGCACCGGGTGGAGACTGGCCTGGCCCTCCAGCCACGCGCCGCCGAGCGTCTCGTAGGGGAGCGGCAGGTCGTCGCGGAACTCGACCGTCAGACCGGCCTCCTGGGCCGCCCGGACCTCGCGCTCCACCCGCGCACGCTCGTCGTCCGTGGTCGCGTACGTGCAGGCGGCGGATCGCTCGAGGCCGCAGCCGATGGTCTCGCGGCGCACGATGCCGACGATGTCGTCGAGCGCCGCGACGTTGGCGGCCGCGTAGACCTGCGCAGCCTCGCGACCGAAGGTCCGGGTGAGGTGGTCGTACGTGAGGCCGTGCAGCGCGGTGACCTTCGCGGTCGTGTGACCGCTCGTGCCCCGCGCCAGGCGGTGTCTCTCGACGAGGATGACGGACAGGCCGGCGAGCTTGAGCAGGTACGCCGTCTGCAGACCGGTCATGCCGCCGCCGATCACGAGGACATCGGCGGCGGCGTCGCCGTTCAGCGGCGGGTACTCGGGGAAGTCCGGGGTGGTCGCCACCCAGAGGGAGTGGCGCTGTGCCTGCTCGTCCATGACGTCCTCCGCGGTCCTTCCGCCGCGGCGCGCGGCGGCCCTCCCCCCGCCCGAGGATGTACCCGCGCGCCGCGCCGCTAAGGAGTCGACGCGCGGCGGACCGCCCGGCTTGTCGGCCCGCCTACGCCCGGGCGGTCCGGTTGACGATCCACGTCACGACGGCGAGCACCACGACGGCGCCGATGATCGCCCCGACGATGCCGCCCAGGTCGAACATGTCGTCGTCGCCGATGCCGAACAGGCCGGTGAAGATCCACCACCCCAGCCAGGCGCCGACGAGCCCGAGGACCAGGGTGAGGATCCAGGAGAGCACCCCGCCGACGCGCTCCAGTGCATCGCCCTTGATGAGGAACCGGGCGATTGCTCCGGCCACCAGTCCGAGGATGATCGCACCTATCATCGTCCGCCCCCTTCTTCGCGAGTCAGCATCCCGCACAGCCGCCGCCCCGACAGGGGCGATGACCAGCTTGTACCCCGCGAGGCCCCGGTCCCACGCCATGAACGTCAGGGGCGCCCTCACCGGACGGACCGATGGCGCCCCGCCTACCGCTGCAGCGGGTACTCGCGGCAGAGCTTCTGCGGGTTGCGCCCGGTTGGTACGACCAGCTCGCCGTCGACCTCGTCGAGCGCGAACCACCACTTGCGGGTGTTCTCGGCCGGGTCGACGAACCCGTTGGCCTCGTTGCGGGCGCGCTGCTCGTCCACCGTCGCGTGCAGCCAGGCGAGGTCGCCGTCCCACTCGGCGAAGTCACGCGCTTCCATGTGCGGGCGGTGCCAGGGGCACACCTTGGTGCACCGCCCGCAGACGCAGCCTTCCTTGTTCAGGATGTCGAAGTCGCTGCACACGCGGTCGTTCAGCTTCCACGTGTAGTAGCCGTTGTGGAGCCTCTGACCGCCGCGGGTGATGGCGTGCGACGGGCACTGCTCGGCACAGACCGTGCAGGAGGAGCAGTACTCCTGGAGGCCGAAGTCGGCGTAGCCGTCGGCCTCCAGCTCCATGTCGGTGAGCACGGCCGCGATCTTGAAGTTGGCGCCCAGGAACGGGTTGAGCACGATGCCCATGCGCGAGAGCTCGCCGATGCCGCAGTCCAGTGCGATCTGCGGCATGAGCGTCACGTAGCTGTTCATGTTGGTGGCCACGGCGTTCCAGCCCAGGCGACGGATGTAGTCGGCCATGACCTCACTCTGCAGGGCGATGCGCTGGTACGCCTGGAAGCTCGCCGGGTCGACGATCTCCTCCCAGCCGTTGGACGCACACAAGGTGGGCTCGTGCTTGCGCACGACGAGCGCGATCGCCCACGGGTACGGTGCGTCGATCTCGCGGCCCTTCATGTCGTGCGAGTAGACGGCGGACTGGGGCAGACGGCCGATGCCGACGATGTCCGCCCCGAGGAAGTACCCCAGGCACTTGAGATGCCGGCTGAGGACGCGCGGATCGGTCGGGATCGGCGCCCTCTTGTCCGCCACCTTGTTGGCGCGCCGCGGATACAGGTTGATGTGGTTCTGCAGGTCCACGAGCGCGGCGCCGATGGGGTAGCGCACGGTCATCCGCTTGAACTCGCGCTCGAGCTCCTCGCCGAACTCGCCGAGCAGCGAGCGCGCGAACACGCTGGAGCGCTGGTCCGTGCGCTCGACGGGCCCCGGGACGCGGCTGGTGGGCTCGTCCCGGCGCCTGATCAGGTGCGTGGGATACGGCCCGATGGGCGAGTCGTCGTAGAGGATGTCGTGGTACCTGAGCTGCTCCATGCCGTGACGCCTCCTCGAGCTGGTCATGCTCCGCGACTATCCCACATCCAGTTCCACGATGCGAACCTTCATTCCGCATCGTGGAACGCTCCCGGAGGGGTGAGTCTGCTGCCGGGATCCTGGGCGATGCGGAGGGCGCCTTCTGTCGGCTAGCATTGCCTCATGCCTGTCGCCACGCCCAAACGCACCCGGGACCTGGGGATCCTGGCGCTCGCCACGATCGCTCCCCTGTGGGGCTACAGCTGGATCGTGAGCAAGGTGGCGCTCGGCTACTCCGGGCCCTTCACGTTCGCGGGGCTCATCTCCGGCCTGGGCGCTCTCTGCCTCTTCGCCGTGCTCGCCGTCCTGCACCGCCCCCTGGGGCCTCCCCCCCTCCGCTGGACGCTCGGCATCGGCCTCCTGCAGACCACGCTCTTCAACGGCCTGGCGACGGCGGCGCTCGTCGTGGGAGGCGCCGGCAAGGTCTCGGTGCTCGTGTACACCATGCCGTTCTGGCTGCTCGTCCTCGCCCGGCTGTTCCTGGGAGAGCGGCTGCGCGGGCTGCAATGGCCGGCCGTCGCGCTTGCGTTCGCCGGCCTCATCCTCGTGGTGCGGCCGTGGGACATCGGCGGCGCGCTCAGCGGCGTCCTCGCCTGCGCCGCCGGCCTCGCTTGGGCGGCCGCGGCGCTCCTCGTCAAGCTGCTGCAGCGCCGCGCACCTTGCGAGACGCTCCGGCTCACCGCCTGGCAGCTGCTGGTCGGCTGCGTCCCGCTGCTCGTGGCGGGGCTCCTCGTGCAGGAGGGAGTGCCGGACTGGACCGGCGCCTTCATCGCCTGCCTGCTCTACTCGGTCCTGCTCGCCAACGCCATGTGCTGGGCGTTGTGGCTCCTGGCGCTTCGCTCGCTGCCGGCGGGCGCGGCCGGGATGGGGACCCTCGCGGTGCCGGTCATCGGCGTCCTCGCCGCCTGGCTCCAGCTGAACGAGACACCGGCCCCCGTCGAGGCCGCCGGCATGGCCCTGATCATCGGCGGCCTGGCCGCCCTGGCGGCGGCAGGCCTTGCGTCCGGGCACGGCGGCGGGCCGGGTGGCGAGGACGAGCCGGCCCCGCTCCGCGCCCTCGACTGAGAGGGGCCGTCGTGGATCTCACGGCGGCGCCACGCCGGCGCACCCGGAGCCGCCACGCGCTATGCTCTCGCCCGTGAAGCGGCTCCTGTTCATCCTCATGGTCGGCCTGTGGGGCGCGTTCGTCGCCCTGGGCAGGTCGGCGGCGTCGTTCCCCCGCAGGTAGCGTGGACCGCCGCGCCCGCGATTTCGGCGTCCTCGCGCTCGTCCTGCTCGCCCTGATCTGGGGCTACAACTGGGTGGTCATGAAGATCGGGCTCGAGTACGCCGGGCCCTTCACCTTCTCGGCGTTGCGGACGCTGCTGGGAGCGCTGAGCCTCTTCCTGCTGCTGCTCATCCTGCGGCGCTCCCTCCGGCCGCCGCCCCTCGGCTGGACGGTCGCCGTCGGCGTGCTGCAGACCACCGGCTTCGTGGGCCTGCTCATGTGGGCCCTCGAGAGCGGCGGCGCCGGCAAGACCAGCGTGCTCACGTACACGATGCCGTTCTGGCTCCTGCTCCTGGCGTGGGTGTTCCTGGGCGAGCGCCTCCGCGGCATCCAATGGGTCGCCGTCGCGCTCGCCCTCACCGGCCTCGTGCTCGTGCTCGAGCCGTGGTCGCTGCAGGGTACGTTCAGCAGCGCGCTGGCGGTGGCCGGTGGCTTCTGCTGGGCCGCCAGCGCCGTCGTCGTCAAACACATGCAGGCCCGGCACGAGGTCGACATCCTCTCGCTCACCACCTGGCAGATGCTCGTCGGCTCGCTGCCGCTGGTCTTCATCGCGGCACTCACCTGGCAGGGCGGGCCCGAGTGGACCTGGCAGTTCCTGCTGGCCTTGCTCTACAACGTCACGCTGGGCAACGCGCTGGCCTGGTTCCTCTGGCTGTTCGCGCTGCGCCGCCTCCAGGCCGGCGCCGCCGGCATCGCCACCCTGGCGACGCCGGTGATCGGCGTCGCCGCCGCGTGGATCCAGTTGGGCGAGCGGCCGTCCGGAGGCGAGGCCGCGGGGATGGCGCTCATCATCGCGGCGCTGACGATCGTCACCGCACGCGGCCTGCTCGCCGGGAGGCGGTCGGCGGCGCAGCCCGCCGACTGAACGCCGCGCGGCCGGAAGACCTGCGAGAGGGGCGGGTGCCGGAGCCCCGGCACCCGCCCCTCTCGCGCTTCGCCCGCCGCCACACGGCGGCACAACGGCGACGGCACGTGCCCTGTCCCCTGCAAGAGTAGAGTGCCTCCCATCACCGCAGGCAGACGAAAGGAAGACGCATGGCCGGCAGCCGTGGTAGGTCGTGGAAGAGGACCCTGCTCTGGATCGCAGGGGTCGCCGTCGTGGTGTTCCTTCTCATCCAGCTGGTGCCGTACGGGCGCAGCAGCCACACGAACCCGCCGGCCGACAACCCGTTCACGTGGACAGACCCGCAGGCCGAGGCCATCGCCCGCGAATCGTGCTACGACTGCCACAGCAACGAGACGGACTGGTGGTGGGCGACCAGCATCGCGCCGTTCTCCTGGCTCACGCAGCGCGACGTCGACGAAGGTCGCGCGATGCTCAACTTCTCGGACTGGAACGGCATGCCTGCCGCCGTCGTGGAAGAGATGGTGAGCGAGGGCGAGATGCCGCTGTCCCGATACACGCTCATCCATCCGGACGCGAAGCTCACCGACGCCGAGCGGAGGACGCTCATCGAGGGCTACGCGGCCGGAGCAGCTGCGACCTCCGGCACCTCCGACGAGAGCAGCCCCTTGCCCTGAGCCGCTACGTCGGCCGCAGGCGCGCCGAGCGGCGCGCAAAGCGACGTTGACGGCCGTGAGCGGACGGCGCGCGACCGGCCGCGGGTTCAGCGCACGCCGAGGAGGTCCTTAAGCCCTCGCTCGAGCGGGCGGGGGGCGTAGCCGAGTTCGCGTTCGGCCTTGGCGCTCGAGGCCCAGTAGGTGACGCCCTTGCTGGCGCGGACCACCTCGTGCAGGTTGGGACCCGTGCCGATGAGCCGCCCGACCACCCCTCCGAACGGCCGCGCCGCCGAGAAGACGGCCGACGGCAGCTTGAACCGGGGGCGCTTGTGCCCGGTGAGGTCGGCGACCAGGTCGAGGATCGTGCCGAGCCGCGTGACCTCGCCGCCGAGTATGTACGACTCGCCGACCCCGCCCTTGGACTGGGCGAGGACCACGCCGTCGGCCACGTCGTCCAGGTACCCCATCGTGAAGCCGAGGTCGGGGAAGGCGCGGATGACGTACGTCCCCCGCGCCGCCTGCCGGATCTGGGCACCGAGCTCGCTGTGATCGCCCGGGCCGTAGATGGCGCCCGGCGCCACGATCACCAGCGGGGCTCCCGCCGCCTGCCGCGCCACTGCCGTCCGGTGCGCCATGTATTTCGTCGCGTCGTAGTAGCTGAGGAAGTCGCGGTCCGGCCGCTCGTAAGTCTCGTCGACCACTCTGCCGTGCGTGTTGCCGAAGACGTTCACCGTGGAGACGTACACGATGCGTCCCACCCCCGCGGCGATGGCGGCATCCAGCACCGTCGTGGTGCCGTCCACGTTCGCCTTGAACATGGCCTCGTGCTGGTCCTCCCTGATGCCCACGCGGTAGTCCCCGGCGATGTGGAACACGAGGTCGACGCCCGGGAGCAGCTGGTCGAGCGTGCGCGCGTCGGTGATGTCGCCGCGCACGGGGATGGCGCCCAGTCGCGTCAGCACCGTCGCGGACGCTTCCGAGCGCACGAGACCGACGACGTCGTCGCCGCGCTCGACGAGGCGGCGGACGACCGCCGCGCCGAGGAATCCCGCACCACCTGTCACGAAGCTCTTCATAGAAGCGTCCCTACCGGTTCGACGCGGCGTGGTGCAGGCCTGCCTCGGCGTCACGGTCGCGCTCCGGCGCGCCGACGCACGGAGCGGCGCCGAAGGACGACCCCGAGGAGGATCACCGACCCGGCGACGAGTGCGCCGCCGACCAGCCCCGACATGCTCGTGCCCGGGTCGACGGCCGGCCACGCCCGTCCCTCTTCGCCGTCGACCTCCCCGACGGGCTCGTCGCCCTGCCCGAACGCGTAGTCCGGCAACACCGTCGTGCCCTGCTGCACCTCGGCGGCGGTCTCGTGCGCGGAGGACGTCGTGCTCAGGTCCGCGCCGCCTGCCGTCCTGGCGACGGACCACTCGAGCCCGTCCGCACTCGTCGCCGCGAACCATGAGAGCGCGGCTCCCGCCACCACCGCCGCGATCCCCAGCCCGATGAGCACCGGCTTGAGCCGCACGCCTCTCAAGGACGTACCTGCGGCGTTGCGGGCGAGCAGTCCTGGCTGCGCCCTGTACACGAACAGGAGCACGGCCGCCGTCACGAGCCCCTCCACCACCCCGATCGCGAGGTGGATCGGCTGCATGAGCAGGACGAAGGTGCCGAAGGGGAGCTCCGTGACGCCGGACGCGGTGGTCTCGAGTACCACCGCGAACGCGCCCAGCCCCAGACCGACGACCGCCGCGAGGAGCGACCCGGCAAAGACACGGCCGGCCGTGAGCGACGTGCCGTCTCTCACGATCTTTCGATAGACGAAGGGGTAGGCGAAGAACGCCGGGATGAAGCCGAGATTGAAGAGGTTACAGCCCAGCGCCAGCAGCCCTCCGTCGGCGAAGAACAACGCCTGGACCGCGAGGATGGAGGCCATCACGATGAAGGCCGCCTCCGGACCCAGCAGGACGGCCAGCAGCAGAGCGCCGCCGATGTGCCCGCTCGACCCCGTCCCCGGGATGGCGAAGTTGAGCATCTGGGCGGCGAAGACGAAGG
>JAAZAR010000068.1 GCA_012514235.1 Actinomycetota bacterium | reverse complement strand
GCCGGGAGACGTCAGTCCCCTCTATGAAGTCCCCCCACAGGTCAAGCGAATTCTCGGAGGTTCCCTTCCTCTATCCGAGCGTCCCCGCTTGTTGGGCGGGTAGCCCCTGTGGGTTTTTCGAAGTGGGGGGAGGCTGCCCTATCCGGAGACGAGCCTGGCGGCCCAGGGGACTGTCGAGCCCACCTCCCCACCGGATTCCGAGTCACTGCTGTCGCTGCGGGTTGTCTCCGTCGAGAAGAAAGGGGTTACCGGGTGAGCCGCTCGCTCGCTTGGTCTTCGCCGCCGTGTCGCTCAGGCCGTCGGTTGTTCGCGGAGCCGGTGGTGCAGCTGCCGTACCCAGCGGTTGGCGACCGCCGCGATCGCCACGTTCTTGGGCTTGCCCCGCCGCACCAGGTCGTGCCCCAAGCGGCCCCAGCGGTCCCCGGGGCGACGCATCAGCCGGTGCGCCAGCTCGACCAGCACCCGCCGCAGCTCGGGCGAGCCCGCCTTCACCAGGCCCGAGTCGGCCTGCCGCTGACCGCTGGACGCGTTCCGCGGCGTCACGCCGCAGAACCGCGCCAGCTGCTTGCCCGTGTCGAAGCGGCTGAAGTCGCCGATCTCGGCGCGCATCGTCGCCGCGGTCACCAGGCCGACCCCCTCCAGGGTCATCAGCCGCTGCACGACCGGGTCGTCCTTCACCCGCTGGACGATCTGGGCCTCGACCGCCTTGAGGCGTTGCGTCAGCCAAGCGATCTCCTCCAGATGGTCCTCGGCCAGCCAGCGGTCGGTCTCCCCCAGCGGGGCCGTGGCCAGCCACGCCAGCCACGCCTTGGTCCAGGCGTTGGCTTGGTCGCACTTCAAACGGTTCTCCCGCAGCAGGCCGCGGAGGCGGAGCTTCACGTCCTTACGCCGCCGCACCAGTTGCGTGCGGTGACGCATCAGCCGCCGCAATTGGCGGATCGCCTCGGGCGCCAGCCAGACGCGGGGCAGGTAGTTGATCCGCGTCAGGTCGGCTAGCAGCCGGGCGTCGCCCCAGTCGGTCTTGTCGGGCGACTGCTTCAGGCGGTTGACATAACCCGGGTGGGCCAACTGGACCAGCAGCCCGTGCGTGGCGGCCAGTTCGTCGGCCAAGTCGGCCGCCCCGCAGCACGCCTCGACCGCCACGCGGCGGGGTCGGCCGTAACGCGAGGCGGCTTGAGCGACGACCGCCGCGTCGTTCTCCACCGAACGGTTCCCCAAGAGCCGCCCCTCCTCGTCCAACACGCACACCTGCACGCTGTGCTGGTGGTAATCCAGCCCCGCGTAAGTCGCTACACTAACCATCGCTCGTCGCCTCCGGTGTCCAAGGGTTGTGGGCTAACCACGCTCGAAGCCAACCTGTAACACGGGGGCGACGAGTCTTCATCCCCATCCGGAGTGAAGCGGGTACCCACTGCGCTCCGGGGACTGACGTCTCCCGGCTCTTAGCTGGCGTCTCCCGGCTCTCGGCAGGCGACCGCGTCGTCGGGCCGCGGCGCGTTAGCCGCAGACGATTTCCATCGCCCAGCGGTTGACGTCCGCTAGCATGACGGTCGTCAGGTCGTCGCTGCCCGGGTACTGCCGGATCGCGACGCGGCACCCGGCGGAGTGCAAGAGGGACAGGTCGCGGCACATACGCGACTCGGGGTAGGCGACGCTCTCCTTGCTGGCGGAGAGCAGCAGCGGGAGGCAGCGGACCTCGTTGACGCGGCAGAGCAGGGCCTCGCCCGTCGGCAGGGCGCCGTCGAGCGTGGCGACCCCGGCGAAGCGGTCGGGGTGACGCAACGCGATCCGCATCGCCATGGCGCCGCCCGAGCCCGCGCCGACCAGGAACACGCGGCGCGGGTGGACGCTGAACCGTCCGCGCGTCGACTCGATCGCCGCGAAGACCGTGTCCTCAGCGGAGTCGACGCCGTCGGCGTGTTGGCTCCAGCCGTAGCCCTCGTCGAGGGCCTCGACCCCGCGCGGCGCGACCGCGACGAAGTTCCGCAGGCTGACGTGCCTCATCACCTGGGGGAGGGACCCCTCGTCGGCGCCGTCGCTGTGCAGCCAGACGACCAGCGGGTACTGGTAGCCGCTCTCGTAGGCCAGCGGCGCGAAGGTCGCGGTGGTGGGCGCCGTGGCCGGCGTGGGGGCCGCTTCGCTCCACGTCCACTCGACGGGGACGTCGCGTCGCGACTCGGAGTAGGGGACGGTCCCGGTAGGGACCAAGGGGTGGTTCGGGGCCAGAGGATGCGAGAGCGCCTTGAAGGAAGGCTTCGTGAGAAGGGACGGCACGCGTTGCATCGTCGGGGCTTAGCTCCGGGGCTGCGGCGGCTGGAGGGGCGACGGGCGAGGGCGACCGACGCACGGGCGTGGCGAGTCGCCCTTGCGAGGCGAGCGACCGACGGGGTCGGGCGACGCTCGGTCGGGTTCGAGTGAGGCGGGAATCTACGCGAGCCGGTGGGGCTTCGTCAACGCGAACGCACGCTAGCGGCGGCAACTTTCGTCGCCGCCGCCGCGCCGCCGCCTGCGCATTAGACCAACTTCGCCATCGCGCCGACCAGTTCCTTCACGGCGTCGACGCTCTTCTGGAACGCGGCCTGCTCGGTCTCGTTGAGGTCGAGCTCGACGATTTTCTCGACGCCGCCCGTGCCCAGCACGACCGGCACGCCGACGTAGTAGCCGCCCACGCCGTACTCCTTGTCGCAGTAAACGGCGCAGGGGATCAGGCGTTTCTTGTCGCGGATGACGGCCTCGACCATCTGGGCCACCGCGCCGGCCGGGGCGTAGTAAGCGCTGCCCGTCTTGAGCAGGCCGACGATCTCGGC
>JAAZAR010000023.1 GCA_012514235.1 Actinomycetota bacterium | reverse complement strand
GGCCACCTTCTCCTGCGCCTTCTCGGTCGTGCTCTTCGCGCCGGCGTTGACCCAGCCGTCGTAGTTGCCGGTCTCACCCAGCTTCGCCTGCCACAGCTCGCGCACGTGCGCGCGGGTGTGCTTGTCGGACAGGTAGTTGCCGTTGAAGCCCATCCGCTTGATGAGGTCCACGGCCAGGGTCTCTTCGCTCACCTCGATGCCGGTGAGGATGCGCTTGACCATGCCGATGATCTCGTCGTCGACCACCATGTTCTCGAGGCAGAGGATGCGCGAGCCGTCGAGCAGACCAGTGCCGAAGGTGACGTCCGCGCCGTTGGCGTAGGCCATGAACATGGCGAGGGCGTTCTCGTAGGCGCTCTGGATGCCCGGCTCCTTGGCGGTGGTGGCCCCGGCCCCGTACCAGGAGGGGACGCCGTAGAAGTCGGCCATGTGGCCCTGGCAGGCGCGCAGGAGCAGGGCCTCCGGCGAGTTGCTGGCGTAGGCGCCGGAGTCCATGTACATCGCCGTCGGTCCGCCGCCGTGCATCACGGGGGCGCCGGGGTGAGCGAGCTGCACGAGCACGGCGCCGCTGAGGAACTCGGCGTTGTTCACCACGGCGGATCCCGCGATGGTGATCGGGCCCGTCGCACCGAGGATCGGCATGGGGTAGAAGCTCACGGGGATCCCCGCCTCGGCGAGCGTGAGCGCGAGATCCATGCCGAAGCGCTCCTGATGGAGAGGGCTCACGGTGCAGATGATGGCCGTGAACATCGGCCGCTTCCTGAGCTCGGCGGAGCCGCCGGCCATCGCCTCGGCCATCCTGAGCAGGCTGCGGGCCTCCCAGTCCTCCTTGATGCTCACCACGATGTTGTGCTTCTCGGAGTTGCGCACGCAGGCGTCGAACTCGTGCAGCACCCTCGTCTCGGGCGGGCAGTCCTGGGCGCTGACGACGGCGCTCGTGGCACTGACGTTGTCGAGCGCCTGCACGACCCGGGCGCAGTCGGCGAGGTCCTGCTTGACGGAGCTCCTGACCTCGCCCGTCTTCGGGTCGCGGGCGAAGACGCCGCAGCCGTCGGAGCTGATGTAGATGTGCTCGCCGCCCAGCGGCAGGTCGTAGTCCGGGTTGCGGGCACCGAGCACGTACTCGTGAGGCACCGTGCTCATCGCCTTCTCGACGACCTCGGCCGGGATCTTCGCCACGGTGGTCTCGCGGTCCACCGTCGCGCCGCCGGCCTCGAGGATGTCGAGCGCCTTCTGGCTGTGGAACTTGACGCCTACGTTCTCGATCACGTCGAGCGTCGCCTCGTGGATCTGCTGCACCTCGCCCGCGTCCAGGAGGTCCAGCTTGACGCGCTTGCCGACGTAGCACTTGTCTGCGTATGCCATGAGAAGGGCTCCTTGTGGTCTCAGAAGCGGCCGGACTCGACCGCGGCGATGATGTCGTCGAACTCGCGCCCGAGCGCCTCGGGGAACTCGGGGGCGGGAGAGGCCAGGATATGGTCGGCGGCGGCCCGCGCCTTGTCTTCCAGTCGCGGGCTGCCCGCGTTCTGCCAGGCCTCGTAGGTGCCCGCCTCGCCGAGGCGCGCCCGCCAGAGGTCGCTCACGTGCGCGCGCGTGTGCCGCTCGAAGAGGTAGTCGCCGCGGAAGCCCAGCTTCTTGATGAGGTCGACCGCCAGGGTCTCGCGGTCGACCGTAACGCCCCGCACCAGCCGCGTGGCCATGCCGAACACCTCGTCGGCGATGACGAGCTCCTCGAGGCTCATGATCTGCACGCTGTCGAGGAGGCCGGCGCCGAAGAGGAAGTCCGCGCCGGCCATCAGTTCGAGGACGAGGCCGAGGGTGTTCTCGTAGGCGGCCTGGGCCTCCGGCTGCTTCGCCTTGGTGCCGCCCCAGCCGAGCCCGGCCGGCAGACCCCAGAAGCGCGCCATCTGGCCCTGCACCGCGCGCAGCAGCAGGGCCTCCGGCACGTTCGCGAAGTACGCTCCCGTCCGCATGAACAGGGCGGTCGGACCTCCGGCGTGGATGAGCTTCGCGCCCGGGTGGGCCAGCTGCACGGCGGTGATGGCGGCGAGGATCTCCGCCGCGCCGACGACCGCCGTGCCGGCCGGCGTGACCGGGCTGGTCGCGCCGAGGATCGGCATGGGGTACAGCATGGTCGGGATGCCGGCCTCGGCGAGCGTGAGCGCCAGGTCCATGCCGAACCGCTCCTGGTGGAGCGGGCTCACCGTGCCGAGGATCACGGAGAACGTGGGCCGGCGCATGAGCTCGGCCGCGCCGCCCGCGACCGCCTCGGCCATGCGGACCAGCGCCCGCGCCTCGGTCGCGTCCTTCATGCTCACGACCATGCTGTGCTTGCGCGAAGCCCGCATGCAGGCGTCGAACTCGTGGAGCACGCGGCTCTCCTCGGGCGCGTCCTGGGCGGACACCAGCGCGGAGGTCATGGACAGGTTGTCGAGGCCTTCGACCACCCGGGCCGCGTCGTACACGTCCTGCTTCACGCTCTGGCGCACCGTGCCGTCGGCGTCCCGCACGCGCGTGGCGCAGCCGTCCGAGGAGAGATAGACGTGCTCGCCGTCGAGCGGCAGGTCGAACCCCGGCTCGCGGCCTCCCAGGGTGAACGATCGCGGCAAGGTGGACAGTGCCCGTTCCACCGCTTCCCGCGGTATGCGCGCCGCGGTCGTGGTCCGGTCGACCGTGGCCCCGTGCTCCTCGAGCACGTCGAGCGCCATGTCCGAGTGCATCATGCAGCCCGTCTCGGCCAGTACCTCGAGGGCCGCCTCGTGGATCCGTTCCAGGTCGGCCTGCCCGACGATCTCGAGCGGCCTTCGTGCTCCGACGTACCGTGCGTCGGCGTGGTCCATCATGTGTCTCCCTTCGGGACGGCTGCGTCGGGGGCCCGCTCGCCCGTGTCGCCGCGGCCGTCCGCCTGTGCGCAGCCGCCGGCCTGTGCGCCGCCGTCCGCCTGTCCGCCCCCGTGCACGCAGTCGAGCGTCACGAACGGCGAGGTCACGGCGCGCACCAACGCATCGTAGTCGACGGAGAAGCGCACCTCGTCACCGGGCTGCAGGGCCTCCGGGGTGATGAGCATGCCGACGTCGCTGGTGGCGCCGGCGAGCCAGGAGCCGGGGAGGAGCGGACGCAGTCCTCCCGGCTCCATGTCGCGCCGGCCGACGGCGAGCATCGCGTACCAGGCGTCCTCGTCCGGCAGCCGGGCGTCCGGCACGTGGCCGAAGGCATCGAGGCCGCCGGGCCCCTCGGGCGCCGGCGGCCTCCAATGGCACTCGAGCACCGCGGCGGTCAGCACGGGGTCGGTGCGCCGGAGTCCCGCGATGCCGCAGCCGCTGACGAAGTCGTAGCCGTAGACGGGACCGCCGCCGGACCTGACCTCGGTGGCGAACCGGGGCGTGTAGCCGTCCAGGTGCTGGACGACGCACGTGCCGCCGAGGCTCAGCACCGGCTCGGCGGCGCACGCAGGCGCGATCTCGGCCAGCACGTCCTCAGCCTGGCGGAACAGCGCCTGCGACGGAAGCTGCCCGGAGAGGCAGGCGAAGTTGACGGCTATGCCGGCCAGGTCGATGCCGGCCAGGCCCGCGAGCTCGGAGGCGACCGCCGGGGCGGCGTCCGGGAGGACGCCCTCGCGGCGGTCGCCGAGGTCGACCGTGAGCAGCACCTGCACGGGGGCGCCCGGGACGTGCTCTCCGAGCACACGGGCGGCGCCCGGGTCGCTGAGCAGCACGCGGTCGGCGACCTGCGCCGCCGTCCGCAGTTCGTCCGGCTGCGGCGCCCGGATGAGCGTCCGCGGCCCGAGTCTCCGGTCGGCGAGCCGGACCAGCGAGGGCAGGCGGCTGTCGGCGAGGCCGGCACAGCCGCCCTCCAGCATCGCCTGCCCGACGGCCGGCTCGCCGTCGACGCACTTGGTCACGCCCACGAGCGTCAGCCGACGCGCGTGCAGGTACGCGGCCAGACGCCGTGTCGCTTCGCCGACGGCGTCGAGGTCGATCGTGAGGCGGGGGAGAGTCACTCCATCTCCAGTCGTCTGTCTGCGGTGGTACGACGACCGCCGGCGAGGCCGTCGCGTGCGATCGTGCGCGGGGCCGGCCGGCGAGAGGTTTCGGGCAGCGGAGCGCGGGCCGCGGGATGCCACGTGGCGCCCACGGCGATGCGCGTCGGAAGAAGAAGGGTATTAGAAGTCGTGGACCTTGCCGCCCGAGAAGGCGGTACGACGATGGTCGTGAGGGCTTGCGTCTACCACGCGGTCTCCCGTGGCCGGTGGGACAAAGCGGGCGCAGTATACTTCGCCGACCACTGACGCGACAAGCTGGGGGGCGCATGCCGGCAACCGACCCGCTGTACACCGTCCGAGGCGGACACCTGTGCTTCGACGACGTGGATCTCGTCGAGATGGCGGACGGGCGAGCGACCCCGTTCTTCGTCTTCAGCGAGCGCCGGCTGCGCGACAACATCGAGGCCGTGCTGGGGTCGTTCAGGCGCATCCACGAGGCCACCGACGTGTTCTACGCCAGCAAGGCGTGCTCCAACCTGTGGTTCCTCGGCGTGGTGCGCGACGCCGGCGCCAACGTGGAGGTCAACGCCGAGGGCGAGCTCGAGAAGGCTCTGGCTGCGGGGTTCGAGCCGAGCCAGATCGTCTTCAACGGGGTGGCCAAGACCAGACACGAGATCGAGCACGCTGTCGCCTGCGGCGTGCGCGCCCTCATGGTCGACTCGCTCTACGAGCTCGGCCGCGTCGGCGAGGTGGCGGCGAGCATCGGCGCGGTCGCCGCCGTGGCGCCGCGCATCGACGTGCACGTACCCACGCTCACGCACCCCGGCCTGGAGACGGCCCACGGCGGCAAGGCCGGCATCGACCGCGACGATGCGGCGCGGGCCTTCGTCCTGGCAGCGGAGCACCCGAACCTCGAGCCGGCCGGCATGCACCTGCACATCGGCTCGCAGATCACGAGCGTGGAGCCGTACCGGCAGGCGATCGACGCCGCCCTCGACCTCGTGGCCGAGGTCGAGGGCGCCGCCGGCGTGCGCCTGCGGTTCCTCAATGCCGGCGGCGGCTTCGCAGTGCCGTATCGGGAGGCGCCGGTGACCTGCCACCCGAGCGACTACTTCTGCTCGCTCCTCACCGCCGCCGACTACGCCCAGGCCGTCGGCGGGGCCGTCGCGGCGCGGCGGCCTGACCTCCAGCTCTTCCTGGAGCCCGGCCGCTCGATCGCCGCCACCACCGCGGTCCTCGTCTCGCGCATCGAGAACGAGAAGGTCAAGGGCCGGCGTGACGGCGCCGGACGCCGCATCGGCGACGAGCGCTGGGTCACCGTGGACGCCGGCTTCAACACGCTGCTCGAGCACACCAACTACGCGTGGTACTACCGCACCATCGTCGCGTCGCGGGCCGGCGAGGAGGCCGACACGGACTTCCGCCTCGCCGGCCCGCTGTGTGACGGCGGCGACGTGTACGCCGGCGACGCCGATTCACCGTACCGCCGGTTCCCCGCGGGGACGACGGTCGGCGACGTGGTGGCGTTCCTCGACGCCGGCGCCTACACGCTCGAGATGATGAACCCGTACAATGCCCGGCCGACGGCCGCCGCCTACGCGGTGACGGCCGCCGGCGAGCTCGTGCAGATCAGGCGCCGCGATACCGTCGAGGACCTCGTGGCTCACGACGTGGTGCCGGGCGACGTGGTCGCCGGAGAGGCCTGACCGTCACGCGACGACCCACTGCTGCCACACCTTCGCGAAGCGGTACTTGGTCTTGCTGTTCCCGAGCTTCCAGAACACCCTGTAGAGATCGGTGGTGTGCGCGTCGATCACCTTCTGACCGGAGCTGTTGGTGCCGGCGACCACGGCGGTGTGGTCCCAGACGCCGTCGCCGGTCCAGTCGTAGAAGATGAAGTCCCCGCGGCTCAGCTTGCCGGCCGAGGCCACCCACTCCGTGCGGCGGCCGTTCCAGAAGCCCATCTGCTTGGTGACGTTGATCCAGCTGAGGCTGTACGTGTCGTTGGAGGGCGACGACGTGCCCTTCTTGTCGTACCACCAGCCGCTGTTCGACGAGCCGGTGGCCATGAGCATGGACCCGGCGCGGGCGCATTGCGAGGCGAAGTTGGCGCAGTCGGCCCCGGAGAAGCGCACGTAGGTGCTGTTGTAGGACAGGGCGTACTTGTCGGCGTACGCCTGGGCGGCCGCGCGGTCGTACTTGATGATGTCGGCGTACCCGCGCGCCGGGATCGGGGGCTGCGCCTCGCCGCGCGGGAGGACCAGGGGTGACGAGGCTTGCTCCGTCTTCCTGGCGGCGGCCCGGATCTGGGAACGCGGAGCGCCGGCGGCCTCCAGGCAGGCAGCCTTGAGGACGTCGGTGTAGTCATCGGCCGTGACCACCCAGGCGCCGTTCCGGAGCGCGAGCATCAGGGTGTGGTCGATGCCGCTCCCCTCGACGTCCGTCCGGCCGTCTCGGGACCGCCACCGGACACGCGTGACGGCGTGCGCGGTCACCGTGGCGCCGGATCCGTCGGCCGAGAGTTCCGTGCTCAGGACGGTCACCCGGCAGGAGGCGGACTTGGGCGTGCGACCGGCGCGGCGGCCACGCAGGGCGGCACCGGTCGCGACCCGGGCTTCGGTGCGCGCCAGGGCGCTGCCGGGGACGACGCGGGCGCCCAGGGCGGTCGCCGGATCGGGTGCGGCGACGGCCGCCGCACGCGCCTTGAGGTAGCGCGTGGCTGCCTTCGCCGCTCCGGACGTGCCCTCGCGGCCGGAGGATACGCCGGCCTGCGTGGCGGCCGCCGGCGCGGCCGCCGCCAGTGCCGCCGCGGCGAACGCCGCGGCGGCGACCATGTGCGCCCAGTGTCGTCTGCTCATGCTGACCCCTTTCTGGAGGGTTACGGATGGGTGGAGACGGCGGTGATCAGCCATCCCCCCACAGCGGTGCCGGCCCTCCCCAGGGTGAAGAACAGGACGGCGAGGCCGTCCGGCAGCGGACAGCCTCGCCCGGCGCGCACGCGCACGCGCGCCTTGAGCACCAGCGTGCGCGCGTCGGGCGCCGCGTAGACGCGGGCGGATCGGAAGCGGAATCCGGAGACGCCGGCCAGGGAGCGGCGCGAGCAGAGGCGCCGGCGTGCGCACACGCCGGCGGCTCGCGCGAACTGTCCGGAGTCGATGAGCGAGCAGTACAGTGCGACCGTGCGCGCGGCCTCGAGCCGGTCGCCGGCGCTGGGCGTCGTGTCGCCGTCCTCGGGCGGTCCGGGCAGGGCGGCGCGCGGCGCGCCCGACGGCGCGCCGGCCGCGAGGCTCGACCCAGGCTCACCGGTCGCCAGGTGCACGTCGGACGGCGCGACGACAGGGGCCGCCGGCGGGTCGCCGCAGCCGGCGGCAAGGGTCGCCGCCCCGGCGAGGGCGGCGCCGAGGGCGACGAGGAGGCCGGCGCTGAGGACGGCTGTGCGGACGGAATACATGCCGGCATCGTCGCGCGCGGTCCCCGTGACCCTCAAGGGTGACGGGCGGGGTCGTGCGGTGACGTTCGCACTCCAGTGCCGGTGACGGCGCCGTCGCGCGCCGGTCGCGTTGACGCGGCTGGCTTGGTCTCGTAATCTTGACTGGAATTATCGGGAATCTGGTCGAGGAGCGGGCCCGCCGTGAACATCTCCATGAAGAGCAGGTATGCCGTGCGGGCTCTCACGGAGCTCGCGCGCCTGGAACAGGCCCAGACCGGCCGGCCCGTGCGCCTGGGCGAGATCGCCGAGCGCCGCGACATGCCGCTCCAGTTCCTGGAGCAGGTCTTCGCGGCGCTGCGCCGCGGCGGGATCGTGCGGAGCCGAAGGGGGGCCGCCGGCGGGTACGCACTTGCGCGCCCGGCCGACGAGATCACCGTCCTCGACGTCGTCGCGGCGCTCGACGGCGTGCCGTCTCCCGCCGAGTGCACGCAGGGGCGCTGCGACAAGGTCGAGACGTGCGGGGCGTCGTCGGTATGGATCGATGCCCAGCGTGCGCTCGAGGAGGTGCTCACCGCCACCACCATCGGCGACCTTCTGCGCCGCGAGGACGAGCGGCGCCGGTCGGCTCCGATGTACCACATCTGACGGAGGAGACAGCATGAAGAGGGCAGGGAGCGTGACCGAGCTCATCGGACGCACGCCGCTCGTTCGCCTCAATCGCATCTCGGACGCGACCGGGGTCGAAGTGCTCGGCAAGCTCGAGTCGTTCAATCCCGGCGGCAGCGTGAAAGACCGTATCGGTCTCGCGATGATCGAAGCAGCCGAGCGGGAGGGACGTATCGCTCCCGGACGCACGACCATCATCGAGCCGACCAGCGGCAACACGGGAGTGGCGCTCGCGATGGTCGCGGCCGCCCGCGGCTACGACCTGGTGCTCACCATGCCCGACTCCATGAGCATGGAGCGGCGCGCGCTCCTCGGAGCCTACGGCGCGCGCCTCGTCCTCACGCCCGGACCGGCCGGCATGGCCGGCGCCGTCGAGCGCGCGCTCGAGCTGGCGGAGGAATCCGACGACACCTTCGTCCCTCAGCAGTTCGAGAATGTCGCCAACCCGGAGGTGCACAGGTTCACGACGGCCGAGGAGATCTGGGAGGACACCGGCGGCGAGGTCGACGCGTTCGTCGCCGGCGTCGGCACCGGCGGCACGCTCACCGGCGTCGGGCAGGTGCTCAAAGAGCGGCGACCCGGCGTGCGGGTGGTCGCCGTCGAGCCGGCGGAGTCGTCGGTGCTCTCCGGAGGCCCCGCCGGCTCGCACCCCATCCAGGGTCTCGGCGCCGGGTTCGTCCCGGGCGTGCTGGACTGCGACGTGTACGACGAGGTCCTCGCCGTGCGTGGCGACGACGCCTTCGCGGTCACCCGCGACCTCGCGGCTCAGGAGGGTCTCCTCGTGGGCATCTCCGCCGGCGCCAACGTGTGGGCGGCCGGCGAGATCGCGCGCCGCGAGGGACTGCGCGGCAAGGTCGTGGTGACGGTCCTGTGCGACACCGGCGAACGCTACCTGTCTACGCCCCTGTTCGCGGGCCTCGGTGAGTCGTCGGGATGAGGATCAGCGGCCGTGAACGGCAGCGGTACGACTGCCAGCTCGTCCTCAAGGAAGTGGGCGAGCGCGGCCAGGAGGCGCTTCGGAGCGGATCGGTCCTCGTGGTCGGCGCCGGCGGTCTCGGGGCGCCGGTCCTCTTCTACCTCGTGGCGGCAGGCGTCGGGCGCGTCGGCATCGTGGACGACGACGTCGTCGAGCTCTCCAACCTGCAGCGCCAGGTCCTGTTCACCACGGCCGACGTCGGACGGCCCAAGGCCGGGGTCGCGGCTGAGCGGCTCGCGGCGCTGAACCCGGATGTCACGCTGGAGCCGTGCGCCTCGCGCCTGCGCGCCGCCACGGCACCAGGCCTCATCGACCGCTACGACGTCGTCGTCACGGCGGTCGACAACTTCCCCGCCCGCTACCTCTTGAACGACGCCTGCGTGCTGGCCCGCAAGACCCTGGTCGACGGGGCCGTGCTGCGCACGACGGGCCTGGCGATGACCGTCAAGGGCGGGGAGACGGCCTGCTACCGCTGCGTCTTCCCGGAGCCGCCACCGCCGGCCGGTGTCGTCAGCTGCTCGGAGGCCGGGGTGCTGGGACCCGTCCCCGGCCTCATCGGCTCCATCCAGGCGCTCGAGGTGATCAAGGTGATGACGGGCGTCGGGCGTCCGCTGTACGACCGGCTGCTGCAGTACGACGGCGGTTCCATGACCTTCAGCGAGGTCTCCCTCGAGCGGTCGCCGTCGTGCCCGGTCTGCGGCGAGAGCCCGACCGTCACCGGACTGGTCGATCTCGATGACTGACGCCCCCGTGCTCGCGCGCCTGCTCGCGCAGTTCGACGGCGTGACACGCGCCGTGGTCGCCTTCTCGGGCGGCGCCGACTCGAGCCTCGTGCTCGCCGCCGCCGTGCGCGCCCTCGGCAGGGAACGCGTGGTGGCCGTCACGGCGACGTCTCCGACCTACCTGGAGGAGGAGCTCGCGGCGGCCAGATCGGTGGCCGCGAGCCTCGGTGTGGACCACCGGGTGGTCGAGACGCGCGAGTTCGACGACCCGCGGTTCGTCCAGAATCCGCGCGAACGCTGCTACTGGTGCAAGGCCGGCCTGCTGGACGAGCTCGAGCGTGTGGCCGCTCCCGGCGGGGCGCGCGTGGTGGACGGGGCGAACGCCGACGACGTCGGCGACCATCGCCCCGGGATGCGCGCGGCGGCCGAGCGCGGCGTGCTGCAGCCGCTGCTGGCCGCCGGGATCGGCAAGGCCGAGGTCCGGCGGCTCGCGCGCGACCTCGGCCTCCCCACCTGGGACGCGCCGCAGCAGGCCTGCCTGGCCTCGCGCGTCCCCTACGGCGAGCCCATCACCGTCGAGAAGCTCGCCGCGGTCGCGGCTGCCGAGAAGGCGCTTCGTGCGCTAGGCTTCCGCCAGTGCCGGGCGCGCCACCACGGCGCCGTGGCGCGCCTCGAGGTCGAGCCGTCGCAGTTGGGGCGCGCACTGGACCTGCGCGAAGACATCGCGCGCGCCGTCCACGACGCCGGGTTCACGTACGTGGCCCTGGACATGGACGGCTTCCGCACGGGAAGCATGAACGAAGCGTGACTGCTCCGCGAAGCGAAGATATCGAGCGGGTCGCCGGCGAAGGACCGCTCGGCGCGTACCCCCGGCGTCGGGGCTGCCTGCCGGCCGGCGCCGACACACACGAGACGAGGAGGTGACGACCGTGAAGCGCAAGCTGCTCGCCCTCACGGGCCTGAGCGTCGTTGCGTGCTGGTTCCTGGGACGAGGGAGGCGCGGTTGTCGTCCCGTCAACGGCATCGTGGAATCGATCGGTCAGGACATCCACACGGCCGTCCAGGAGATCTCGAGCGACGTGCGCGCCGTCCAGGAGCGCGACCCCGCGGCGACCTCCAAGGTCGAGATCCTCACCTCGTACTCAGGCCTGCACGCCCTGTGGCTGCACCGTCTGGCGCACAAGCTGCACCGCGTGGGGGTGCCGTTGCTGCCGCGCTGGGTCAGCCAGTTCAACCGGTTCGTCACCGGCATCGAGATCCACCCGGCCGCGAGGATCGGTCACGGCCTGTTCATCGACCACGGGTCGGGCGTCGTGATCGGCGAGACGGCGGAGATCGGCGACAACGTGACCATCTACCAGGGGGTCACGCTCGGCGGTACCGGCAAGGAGACCGGCAAGCGTCACCCGACGGTGGGAGACAACGTCATCTTCGGGGCCGGCGCCAAGGTGCTCGGCGGCGTGAGCGTGGGAGACAACGCGAAGGTCGGGGCCGGCAGCGTGGTCGTCAGCGACGTGCCGAAGAACTCCACCGTGGTCGGCAACCCGGGACGACCGGTGCTTCTGCGGGGGGAGAAGGTCGGCATCCCCGACAGCGACTACCGTCACCTGCCGGACCCGGTGGCGGAGGCGATCAAGTGCCTGGTGGCGCGCATCGTGGAGATGGAGAAGGAGCTGGACGAGATCCATCCGGACCGCGGCGGTACGCGCGAGCAGGCAGTGCGGGAGACGCAGGCCGTCCTCGACGAGCTGCTGCGCTTCGACGGGGGCGCCGGGATCTGAGCGCCCCGGGAGACCGGGATCGGAGCGTCCCGGGCCAGGGGGAGCGCCGCCCTCAGGCGGCGCGTGACCGGCCCCGCAGCCCGGCGTCGGCCTCCGGCAGGTCCGAGGCCTCGACGAACCCGAGGTCCAGCAGGAACTCCTCGGGGTCGACGAGGCCGTAGCAGCGCCAGGTGACGCCGTGATCCGCGGTCGCGAACAACACGCCGCCGTCGGTCACGAGGTACCCGGCCGCCGGCTCGCCGTCGCGCGTCCTCCAGCACCAGCGTGAACCCGCTCGCCGCGCCGCCCATCTCTCTCGCCTCCTCGCAGGGTGGGTGAGGGTCCAGCTCGCCCTCAGTCCGGTCATCGGACGCGGGCGTCAGGGACACATGAGCAGGGGTCCTCGACTTCTGCGGGACTGCCGCGCTACGGGCAGGACCGTACGTGGCGCCGCCGGGGAGTCAGAACCCCGCTCTGCCGGCGGCGAGCAGCGTCAGCAGCACGCCCAGCGTGATGCACGTGACCCACGTCGAGCGGACACTCACCATGACCACCCTCCTCTCCTCATGCCGACAGGACGAGGCGCCGGTCGGCGGCTCTCCTTCTGGTGTCGGTCCCTGCGCGGCGCGAGTGATGAGCATCGCTCCTTATGTGCGACGGGGAACCCGCTGGGTGACCGGGGCGCGGCGGGGGGTATGCTACGATTGCTGCCCTTCCAGACGACCCCCGAACGGAGCGTGATCACCAGATGAGCGAGGTCAGGCGTCTCGTGCTCGACGTGCTCAAACCGCACCAGCCCACCATGCTCGTGCTCGCCGACAAGCTGGGCGACCTCGAAGGCGTGCACGGCGTCGACATCACCCTGATCGAGATCGACAACAAGGTCGAGAACATCAAGATCACCCTCGAGGGCGACGACGTCGACTTCCAGGACGTCGCCGAGGTCGTGCAGGACGCCGGCGGGAGCATCCATTCCATCGACAAGGTCTCGACCGGCAAGCGCCTTATCGACGAGGTCGAGACTCCTCAGGACGCCGGCGCGAGCTGGCTCCGCTGACCGCGCCGGCCCACTGACACCGCGGTGAGCCGATGAGCCTCTCCGGCAGTCCCGGTCCGGCCGCGCGCCTGCTCCGCGGGCTCGCGACGCTGCGTCACTACCACGAGATCGCCGAGGTCGGCGAGATCGCGCGCCGCTACTTCCCGATGAACGCGTTCGACGGCGTGCTCACCGCCCTGGGTATCGTCACCGGCGCCTACTTCGGCGGCGTCACCGAGCCCGCTTCGCTCGTCGTCGTCATCGCCTCGGCCTCGCTCAGCCTCGGCGTGTCCGGGTTCTACGGCTCGTATCTCTCGGAGCAGGCGGAGCGCACCCGCGCGCTGCGCGAGCTCGAGGACACCATGCTCTCCCGCCTCGACGAGACCGACGTGGGGTCGGCGGCGCGGTACGCCACGCTCGCCATCGCTGCCGTCGCCGGGTTCGCATCGGCGATCGGCGGCCTCATCATGTGCATCCCCCTCGCCCTGCAGTCCGTGCTCGGCACGGCGGCGTCCTTCTACGCCGCCTGGGGCGTCGCGGCGCTGGAACTCGTGCTCCTCGGCGTCTTCCTCGGACGGGTGTCGCGCGGCCGGCTCGTCGTGTCCAGCGTCAAGCTGGTGCTCGCCGGCGGCGTCGCCTTCGTGCTGAGCCTGCTGCTCAACGTCGCGGGGGTGTGAGCGTGCCCGGCCGTTCGGATCGCCCGGCTCCCACCGCCGACCACCCGCTGCTTGCGGGCCTCAACCCGGAGCAGCGCAAGGCGGTGACGCACGTCGAGGGCCCGCTCCTCATCCTCGCCGGCGCCGGCTCCGGCAAGACGCGCGTCCTCACGCATCGCGTGGCGTGGCTGCTCCGGGTGGAGCGCGTCCGCCCCGACGAGGTGGTGGCCATCACCTTCACCAACAAGGCCGCCGGCGAGATGAAGGAGCGGATCGAGGCGCTCGTCGGTCCGGTGGCGCGCACCATGTGGATCAGCACGTTCCACAGCATGTGCGCGCGCCTGCTCCGCCGCGAGGCCCAGCGTATGGGCTACAAGAGCACGTTCACGATCCACGACGAGGACGACCGCCGGCGGCTCATCAAGCGCTGCATGGAGGAGCTCAACGTCGATCCCAAGCGCTACCCGCCGGAGTCCATCAGCCGTCAGATCAGCGACGCCAAGAACCAGCTCCTCGGGCCCGCCCGCTTCCGCGAGCAGGGCGGGCGCTTCGCCCAGGTGGCGGCCGACGTCTACGAGCTCTACGAGAAGCGCCACGCGGAGATGAACGCGATGGACTTCGACGACCTGCTCATGAAGACCGTCGAACTGCTCGAGGGCTACCCGGACCGGCTGGAGCACTACCAGCGTTCGTTCCGCTACGTGCTCATCGACGAGTACCAGGACACCAACCATGCCCAGTACCGGCTCGCCAGCCTGCTGGCCGGGGCGCACAACAACCTCGCCGTGGTGGGCGACGACGACCAGAGCATCTACTCCTGGCGCGGCGCCGACATCCGCAACATCCTCGAGTTCGAGCGCGACTACCCGGACGCCGTGGTCATCCGTCTGGAGCAGAACTACCGGTCCACGCAGCAGATCCTCGACGCCGCCAACGCGGTGGTCACCCACAACCGGCGGCGCAAGGGCAAGAACCTGTGGACGCCGAGGGGGGAGGGCGCGCTCGTTCAGGTCGTGGAGGTCGCCGACGAGCGCGCCGAGGCGCAGTACGTGGCCAGCGAGGTGCAGAAGCTGCTGGAGGGCGAGGCGGACGGCGCGGACCGGGCCTACCGGCCGGACGAGGTCGCCGTCCTCTACCGCACCAACGCCCAGAGCCGGGTGCTCGAGGAGCAGTTCGGGCGGTACGGGATCGCCTACCAGGTCATCGGCGGCCCCAAGTTCTACGAGCGCGCCGAGATCCGCGACCTCGTCGCGTACCTCACCATCCTCGTGAACCCCGACGACACGCAGCGCCTGCTGCGTATCGTGAACACGCCCAAGCGGGGCATCGGCGCCACCAGCCTGCAGCGGCTGCAGGCGCACGCCGCCAGCGTGGGGGAGACCCTGTGGCAGACGCTGCGCCAGGCGGACGAGGTGCCGGGGCTCTCGACCGCCGCCGTCAACGGGCTGCTGGCGTTCGCCCGGATCATCGAGGGGCTGCAGGCCACGTACTCCTCGCGTCCGGTCGCTGAGACGCTGCGCAGCGTCCTCGAGGAGACCGGCTACGAGGCCGCCCTCGCCGCGCAGAAGACGCTCGAGGCCGAAGGCAGGCTGGAGAACATCGAGGAGTTCTGCGGCGTGGCGGCCGAGTACGACAAGCGTGCCGACGAGCCCAGCCTGGACGCGTTCCTGCAGGAGATCTCCCTGTACAGCGACACGGACACCTACGCCGACGCTGCCTCCTTGCTCACGCTCATGACGCTGCACAACGCCAAGGGCCTCGAGTTCCCCGTGGTGTTCATCCCCGGGATGGAGGAGGGCGTGTTCCCGCACCAGCGCTCGCTGGACGAGCAGAACGTGGAGGAGGAGCGCCGTCTCGCCTACGTCGGCATCACGCGCGCCATGGACAGGCTGTATCTCGTGCACGCGCGGGCGCGCACGCTCTGGGGCTCGGCGCAGTACAACGTGCCGTCGCGCTTCCTGGACGAGATCCCGCGCGAGCTCACCGAGCGCCAGGTCGTCGGCGGCGGCCGGACGTCGTGGGGCAGCGGCGGGGGCTGGGGTGATTCCCGCGGCGGCTGGGGCCGTGGAGACGGCGGTGACCGAGGCTCGTGGGGCGGCGGAGGCGGCTGGCGGGGCCGCCGCGACGCGGACGAAGACGACGCCGGAGCCCTCGGCAGCGGCCGCCGCTTCGAGCCGAAGAAGAAGCTCGACGAGGAGGTCGTGGAGCAGTTCTTCGCCCCCGGCGACCGCGTGCTCCACGCGACCCTCGGCGAGGGCACCGTGCTGGCCATGCAGAGCGGCGGCATCGTGCTGATCCGCTTCGAGAACGACGGCTCCGAGCGCAGGCTCATGGCCAGCGTGGCGCCGCTCAAGAAGCTGCGCGGCTGACGACGCATCGACCGGCGGCCGCGGCGCGGCGCCGGAGTGTCAGGGGCTCGTCCCCCAGCCCGCGACCAGCCACCCGCCCGCCGCCTGCTCGTGCAGGCGCACGAACAGCGTGTGCCGGCCGGGCTCGCCCCATGGCGTGGTCTCGCCGACCGGGACGATCCGGACGTCCACCTGGACCACGGCCGACCCCGGTTGCCGGTCGACGGGTCCCACGCCGAGGACGCGGACGCGGTCGATGTCGTCGGTCGCCGCCGTGGGCACGTCCGACGAACCGGGGACGGACGCGGCCGCCAGGGCGTCGAAGGCGTCCGTGTCCACCAGTCGCCAGAACTCCCGGACGGCTTCCTCAGGCGTCCCGGCGAGCGGCTCGCTGCCGGCGCTCGCCGCCCCCGGGGAGTCCGGGGACGACGCGGCTGCGGGGGACGCACCGGAGGAGCCGCCGGTCGAGCCGCCGCAGGCGGCGAGCAGCGCGGCGCACATGCACGCGACGAGCGCGGCGCCGAGAACGCCTGTGGGGATGCGGCCGCGAGGTGTGCGGGCGAGGCGTGAGCTCATGTGTCCCTCCGGTGGTCGGCGTGGCGCTCCTGACGACTTCATCACGCGCCGCCGCGCCAGAGAAGGGTGACGATGCGGTGCGGCGGTTGATGATGCGTGTCCGGAGCCGGCGGGACGGCGGGATCCCGCGTCAGGGGAGCGCCGTGCGATAGAGTGGGCGGCAGCCAGTCAACCCATGGCCAGAGGAGGGTCCGCCATGGCCGTCGATATCCGTCGCGAGGGCGCCGTCGCCGTCGTCACCGTCAACCGGCCGGAGGCGCTCAACGCGCTCAACTCCGAGACCAACGAGGCCTTGCTCGCCGCCGTGCGCGAGCTCACGCCGGACGAGAGCGTCCGTTCCGTCGTCCTCACCGGCGGCGGCGACAAGTCCTTCGTGGCGGGGGCGGACATCGCAGAGATGAGCGGCCTCACGGCCGAGCAGGCGCGCCAATTCGGCGCGCTCGGCCAGGCTGTCATGAGCGGCATCGAGGCGGCTCCGCAGCCGTGGATCGCCGCCGTCAACGGCTTCGCCCTCGGCGGCGGTTGCGAGCTCGCGCTCGCCTGCGACATCAGGCTGGCCGCCGAGAACGCCAAGTTCGGCCAGCCCGAGATCAACCTCGGGATCACACCGGGCTTCGGCGGCACGCAGCGCCTCCCGCGGAGCGTGGGGCAGGGATGGGCGAAGTACCTCGTGCTGAGCGGCCGCGTCATCCGCGCGGACGAGGCGCTGCGCATCGGGCTCGTCCAGGCCGTGTTCCCCCGGGACGAGCTGATGACCCAGGCGATGAAGCTGGCCCAGGAACTGGCCGACAAGAGCCCGCTGGCGATGCGCTACTGCAAGGCGGCCGTGAACGCGGCGGCAGCCACCGACCTCGCCACCGGGCAGGGCGTCGAGCGGGACCTGTTCGCACTGTCGTTCGCCACCGAGGACCAGACCGAGGGCATGGCGGCGTTCCTCGAGAAGCGGGCTCCGGAGTTCGGAGGACGCTGAGGCTGACGGCGCCGTCGGGGGCCGGGACCGGCGCCCGCAGCGTCGGCCGCGAGCAGCCGCCGGGGGCGCGCCGGGCGGCTCAGACGGCGCCGAGGGCGGCGGCGAGGCGCGACAGCGCCGCCTGCACGCCGGGTGTGGCGCGCACGAGCACGTCGGCGGCGTCCGTCACGGGGCGAGGGGTCTCGTCGGTGACCGCCGCGACCGCCAGGGAGCGACGGCGGGCGTCGCGCTCGCTCCAGTCGCGGACGGCGCCGAACATGGTCACGTCGGTGAGGTCGTCACCGCAGCTCATGACGGCGAGGTAGTCGCCCGCCTGCAGCAGCCTGCGGACGGCGGAGCCCTTGGTGAACGGCAACGGCGGCCGCACCTCGAACAGGTGATGGCCGGTCGCGATGGTGAGCCCGCGCGCGCGAGCGGGCTCCACCACGCGCGTGAGGATCTGGTGTCGCGTGGCGGCCGGGTCCTCGGCCAGCCGGTAGTGCACCGCGAGCACCGCCCGCTTGTCCTCGAGCACCACGCCGAGCGCTTCGCAGTCCAGGGTCCGGGCAGCCGTCTCGGTGATCTCGCGGATGGCCGGTACGTACCGCTCGGCCTGGGGCTCGACCGTGACCGATCCGTCGGCCGCCATGGTCTCCAGCCCGTGGGTGCCGATGTAGGCGGCCCCCTCCACGGGGATCATCCGCCGCCCGTCCTCCAGGGCCCGGCCGGTGACGAAGGCCACGAGGCCGATCCGCCACACGAGCGCCTCGAGCACCTCGCGGAACGACGCCGGTACATGTGCCTCCGCCGGCGTCGGGGCGATCGGGGAGATCGTCCCGTCGATGTCGCAGAGCAGCGCCGCCGCCCGGGGTGCGGACGCGGCGGCCCGCACGAACCCCTCCAGGGCCTCGGCGCCGCTCATGATGGGCGATCCCGTCTCCACTGCTCCTCCAAGGTACGGCTGCCGAGAAGCGTACCCGCTCGGCCGCCGTCGGCAAAGGTGTCGCTGCTCCGCCGCCGTGCGCCGGGCGCCGTCAAGTTCCGCGGCGGGGTGCCGATAGTCGAGGGAGACCATGGGCGACGTTGCCGACATCACCAGCGCGGGGCCGCCGGCCGGCACGCCCCGCGACGTACGCCCCGACCCGTACCTCAAGTCCATGCTCCTCGGCCTCATCGAGGACAGCTACCTCCACACCGGGACGTTCACCCAGTTCGCCGCCGAGGTGCTGCAGGTGATCGCCTACGCGGTCACCGTGCCGGTCGCCTTCACCGAGGGCTTCCTGCGTGCGTATCTCTCCATCGACAGGGTCGAGGAGGACGACGACGGCCGCATCACGATCGTCCCGAAGTCGGAGGCCACGTTCGAGGACATGATCCGCGACGTCGACGAGATCACCGCCCAGGTGCACCCCGGAGCGGTCTTCAACCCCGTGGTGCGGGCCCGGCTGGATGCGGTGCACGAGACGTCCAGCAAGGCCATGAAGTGGGACCTGGACACGCTCTCGCGCATGGACGACGCGCAGCTCATGGAGGTGCTGCGCGAGATGCAGGCCGAGTCCGAGGCAGAGGCTGTGCCCGAGGAGGACGGGGAGGCCACCGACTACGTCCGCGCGCGGATCGCCACCATCCGTCGCAACGTGCGCAGCTTCCAGGCGCGCCATGCGGCCGGGCAGGACGGTGAGGAGCCCGGGGATCCCGGCCGCTGAGCCCGGCTGACGGGTGTCTCACCGGGCTCCGTGCGATACCATGTGCGGGCAGTACCGCAGGGGGCATCCGTGGAGCACTTCTCCGACAGACTGGCAACGGCCATCCGCACGCGTCGCAGTGTCGTCTGCGTCGGGTTGGACCCCGTGCTGGAGCGCATGCCCCCCGAGCTGGTCGAGAAGTACCGGTTGCAGGCGGCCGAGCTCGGCGACGAGGCCGCCGTCGCCGCCTGCTTCCAGGAGTTCTGCAGCGGCGTCATCGACGCCGTCGCCGAGACGGCCGCCTGCGTCAAGCCGCAGGCGGCGTTCTTCGAGCAGTACGGAGCCGCCGGCTGGCGGGCCCTGGCGGCGGTCGTCAGGTGCGCGCACCAGTACGAGCTCCCCGTGATCCTCGACGTCAAGCGGGGCGACATCGCCTCCACCGGCGCCGCCTACGGCAGGGCCGCGTTCGGCGGCGCCGCCGGCTTCTCAGGGCGGGTCCCCGGGCTGGACGCCGACGCCGTCACCGCGAGCCCCTACCTCGGCGACGATTCGCTGCAGCCGCTCGTCGACCAGTGCGCCGCCGGCCGCGGGGTGTTCGTCCTCACGCGCACGAGCAATCCCGGCGCCGCCCTTCTCCAGGAAGTGGAGGCGGACGGGCGGCCGCTCTTCCTGCGCGTGGCCGACCTTGTACGGGAGCTCGGCGCGTCCCACCGGGGCGAGTCCGGCTACAGCGACGTGGGCGCGGTGGCCGGAGCCACCGCGCCGGCGCAGCTGCGCGCCGTGCGCGAGGCGCTGCCGCACGCCTTCCTGCTCGTGCCGGGCTACGGTGCGCAGGGAGCGGGGGCCGACGCCCTCGCCGGCGTCGCCGCCGGCGACGCGGCCGGCTTCGTCGTCAACGCCTCACGCTCGATCATCTTCGCCTGGCAGGTCGCCGGCGGGGACTACCGAAGGGCTGCTGCCGCCGCCGCCGAATCTATGCGCAACGACCTCCAGGACGTGCTATGAGCGACGAGACATCCCGCAGGAGGACTCGCCGTCCCCGTCCGGCATCGCCGGGCAAGGCGCCGTCACGGGGTGCCGCCTCCGGCGACGATCCGGACGCCGCCCTGCGGCGCCTCGAGTCCATGGGTTCGGCGGCGGACCCCGGGGGGGATCCGGCAGGCCACGGTGAGCCGTCTGCCTCTCGCGGGCAGGCCGCCTCCTCAGAGCTGCCGCCCACTCCGGCGGTCGACACGTTCAGCGGGTCGCCGCCCGGGCAGGCGCGTCCTCCGGGCGGCACCAAGCGGATGCCGCGCGCCCGCCCGGCGGGCGGCTCGCGCTCCAGCCGGATGGCGGCACGCGTCGCCGCCCCGGTGGTCTTCCTCGTGGCCGTCATCGCGCTGATCGGCATCGTCGTGAACTCCGGCGTGCTCGGCGGTGGGGGCGACGCGACGCCGGGCTCGGCGGCGACCGCCACGCAGTCCGGAGGCGGCGCCCAGACGAAGACCAAGAAATACGTGGTGCACGAGGGCGATTCGCTCTCAAGCATCGCGGATCGCTTCGGCACCACCACGACCCGCCTCATGGAGCTGAACCCGGACCTCAACGGCACCACGGTGGTCGTGGGCCAGCGGATCGTGGTCCCCGCGAAGCAGTAGTCTGAGGGCGCCGGCGCAGCACGCCGGCCGGCGCCGCCGTCCTTCTCTTCGCTCTCGCCTGCGGTCCCCACCGTGCGTGGGGCTTGAAAACCACGCTCGCACCCACGTGCTCCGAGCCGCTCCCCTTGGCGTCCTGACGCGTCCCCCACTACCACCGCCGGCCTTCCGCGCCCGTCGACGTCACTCACGGGTCGACGGTCGCCACAGGCCGGCGGTCGATCCCTCGGTGCTCCGGTCAGGACGAGCTGTGGGCCCGTTCCCCACGAAGTGGGGAAGAAATCCCATAAAGTGTTGCTTGATGGGGAGAAGTGGGGTAGAGTGGCGCACATGCAACGGCCGCTGCTTGTCGGAGAGTTCGAAGTCACGCTCGACGCGAAGAACCGCGTCGCCATCCCGGCTCGTCTTCGCACCCACTTCAGTGAGGGCATGTACGTCACCCAGGAGAACGAACGCTGCCTGGGCGGCTACAGCCCCGAGGAGTTCCAGCGCCGGCTCGAGGAGGACGTGGACGTCACGACCGCCGGCAGCGTGCAGCGGCGCGACGTCAAGCGCCGCCTCGCCGCCACGGCCGTGCACTTCCCGGAGCTGGACAAGCAAGGACGCGTCACGCTGCCCGGCAAGCACCTGGAGTACGCCGGGGCTTCCAAGGAGTTGACCATCATCGGCGCCGCCGATCACCTGGAGATCTGGGACCGCGCCGCCTGGACTGCCTACAGGGCACGCCTTGAGGAGGAAACCGATGCTTCCGTTGACGAGCATCCAGCTTCGTGAGTACGAGATGGCGCTCGCCCACACACCGGTCCTTCTCGACGAGCTCGTCGAGCTGTTGCGACCGGCCAGGGGAGAGACGGCCATCGACTGCACCTTCGGCGGCGGCGGCCACGCCGAGGCCGTGGCGGCGGCGCTCGGGCCCAAGGGCCGCCTGATCGCCATCGACCGCGACCCGAGCGTCGCCGAGTTCTACCGCGACGTGGCCCGCTCGGCGCCGTGCGCCTCCGAGCTCCATCACGGCAACTTCGCCGACGTGCTCGCGGAGCGCGAGTCCGGGTCGGCCGACATCGTCTACATGGACCTCGGCGTCTCGTCCATGCAGCTCGACCGCCGGGAGCGGGGCTTCAGCTACGCCTACGACGCCCCGCTCGACATGCGCATGGACCCCGAGCTCGAGGTGACCGCCGCCGACCTCTGCAACACGCTGCCAGAGACCGAGCTGACCGACATCTTCCGCCGCTACGGCGAGGAGCGGTACGCCCGCAACATCGCCCGCGGCATCGTCCGGGCGCGGAAGAAGGCGCCGCTCGAGACCACCAGCGAGCTCGTCGAGATCGTCAAACGCACCATCCCGACGCCGGCCCGCTTCGGCGCCGGCAACCCGGCGCGGCGCGTGTTCCAGGCGCTTCGCATCGTGGTGAACGACGAGCTCGGCTCGCTCGCCCGCGGCCTCGAGGAGGCCTATCGGGTGCTCCGGCCGGGTGGCCGCCTGGCGGCGATCAGCTTCCACTCGCTCGAGGACCGCATGGTCAAGGATTTCTTCAAGCGTCATGCGGCGGGCTGCATCTGTCCGCCCGGCATGCCGCAGTGC
>JAAZAR010000025.1 GCA_012514235.1 Actinomycetota bacterium | reverse complement strand
TTGAACATGCCGGCGATGAGGTTGGACGGGAACATCTGGATCTTGTTGTTGTAGGTGAGGACGCTGTCGTTGTAGAACTGCCGCGCGAAGGCGATCTTGTTCTCCGTGGACGTGAGCTCCTCCTGGAGCTGCATCACGTTCTGGTTGGCCTTGAGGTCCGGGTAGTTCTCGGCCACGGCGAACAGGCTCTTGAGCGTGCTCGTGAGCATGTTCTCGGCCTGCGCCTGCGCCTCGGGGCCCCGGTTCCCGGCGTCGATCGCGGCTGCCCGGGCCTGGGTGACGGCGGTGAGCGTCTCCTGCTCGTAGGCCATGTAGTCCTTGACCGATTCGACGAGGTTGGGGATGAGGTCGTGCCGGCGCTTGAGCTGTACCTCGATCTGGCTCCAGGAGTTGTCCACCTGGTTCCGCCGCTTGACCAGGCTGTTGTACATGCCCGCCAGCACGGCCACGATCGCGACCACGATGACGATGAGGACGATGACGGCGATCAAGCGACGCTCCTTTCGTCGGGATACTCGACTAGTCTATGTCACCAACGGGAATTGGCCATGTGCTCAGTTGTACCTTCCAGACGCCCGGAACTATCCTTGCCGACATGCAGACACGCACGCGGGACATCGTGATCCTGATCGCCGGACTCGCCGTGCTGGCGTCGGTCGTGCTGGGCGGCTACGCCGCGGTGCGCGCCCGCGCCGAAGGCACGGGCGCGACCCAGGTGCTCGCTCCGGTCCCCCGGATCACCCCGGCGCCGTCGGGTACGGCGGAGCCGCAGTACGAACGGTGGACGGTCGGCGTCGCTCGCCGCCCGCTCACGGTGTACCGGCGAGCAGACGCGTCGTCGCCGGTCATCACGAAGCTCCCCATGCAGACGTCCGCGGACTATCCCATGGTCGTGCTCGTCGACAGCGTGAAGACTGTGGGCGACCGCGTCTGGTACCGCGTCTGGGTACCCATCCGCCCGAACGAGACGCGCGGCTGGATCCGGGAGGGCCACATCGCCCTGTACTCCACCACCTCGAAGATCGTCATCGACCTCTCCGAGCGCACCCTGTCCGTCTATCGCCGTGGCGTACTGGCCAAGCAGTTCCCGGTGGCCGTCGGCAAGCCGGGCCTGGCCACGCCCACAGGGTCCTACTACATCACCCAGAAGCTGCGTCCGGCGGACCCCAACGGGGTGTACGGCGTCCTCCAGCTCGGCACGAGCGCCTTCCAGCCCAAGCTGAACGACTGGCCCGACGGCGGGCAGGTCGGCATCCACGGGACGAACGAGCCGTGGCTCATCGGCAAGGCCGTCAGCCACGGCTGCGTCCGCATGAAGAACAAGGACGTCAAGGTCGTGAGCCGGCTCGTGCCCACGGGCAGTCCGGTCGAGATCGTCAAGTAGCGGCCGCGCCGGGACGGCGGACCGCGGCCGCCGGCTTACCAGTACTCGCCCTGGTGCAGGCGCATGTCGTGCGCCTTGCACTTCGGGCAGGTGTACGAGGCGGCCTTCTCCAGGAAGAACAGCTCGCTGCCGCACACCACGCAGCGGAACTCGTCCACGTGGATGTCGGCGCCCGTCATGTCCACCTCGACGATGGTCCCGCACTCGACGCAGTACGCGGGCATGAACCGCTGCCGCGGGTCGTACACGCTCACGCCCCAGCGGATGCGCTCCGCCCTGTAGCCGCACTCCCGGCATTCGAACGTCGTGTACTCGCCCATCGCCTGCCTCTCCCGTCGATTCCGGACGCTCCCAGTATCGGCAGAACTGCCCGCGGCCTGAGCCTGCGCGGGAGGCCGCACCGCCTTGTACGCCCGGAGAAGGCGGTGCTATACTCGCCCGGCAGGACAACACACCACGAGCGGGCTCTCTGCGCGAAAGTCGGTGGCGAACCGACTTTTCTCGTGTAAGGGGTCGTTATGAGGCAGAAGAGAGAGGAACTGGAACAGGTGATCGAGGCGGCGCTGGCAGAGCGGTTCCCGGACGTCGAGCTTGTCGACGTCGAGCTCCGCGGGCAGCCCGCATCGACGCTCACGCTCTTCATCGACCGGCCGGGCGGGGTGGACCTCGACCTGTGCGCGGCGGTGAGCCAGGCGCTCGACGACGTGCGCGAGCGATACGCCCTCGAGGTCTCTTCGCCCGGACTGGACCGGCGGCTGCGCAAGCCCCGCCACTTCACGGCACACCTGGGCCGGGAAGTGGCGGTGCACATGGCGCAGCCGGTCGGGGGGCGCCGCAACTTCCGCGGCGTGCTCACGGCGGCAGACGACCAGTCCATCACCCTCGCCCTCGACCGCGGCGACAGCGTCACGCTGCCGCTCGCGTCCCTCGGCAACGCGCACGTGGTCTACAACCATGGAACCGACGGAGGCCATCGTGAGTAGAGAGATCATCGAGGCTCTGCGCCAGATCGAGAGCGAGAAGGGCATCGCCTTCGAGGCTCTTGTCGAGGCTCTCGAGGACGCACTCCTGTCCGCCTACAAGAAGTCGCCGGACGCCGCCGAGTACGCCACGGTCGAGGTCGACACCGACACCGGAGACATGCGCGTGTACCAGCTCATCTTCCCGGAGCATGTCGACACCGAGTCGCTCAAGGTCCACGACGAGGAGACCGGCGAGGAGGTCGGGCTCGACCTCAGCGGCGTCGACATGAGCGAGGTCGAGCGCGTCGAGGTCACGCCGGACGACTTCGGACGGATCGCGGCCATGACCGCCAAGCAGGTCATCCTGCAGCGCATCCGCGAGGCCGAGCGCGACCTCATGTACGAGGAGTACATCGACCGCGTGGGCGAGCTCGTCACCGGCATCGTGCAGCAGAGCGACCCGCGCCACAACACGCTGGTCGAGCTCGGACGCGTCGAGGCGGAGCTGCCGCGCGGCGAGCAGATCGAGACCGAGCACTACGAGCACGGGGCGCGCATCAAGGCGGTCATCGTGCGCGTGGAGGAGTCCGCCAAGGGCCCGCAGGTCAAGCTCTCGCGGCGCAGCGAGGAGCTCGTCCGCAAGCTGTTCGAGCTCGAGGTGCCCGAGATCGCCGACGGCCTGGTGGAGATCCGCCAGGTGGCGCGCGAGACCGGCTACCGCGGCCGCGACGGCAAGCCCGTCCCCGGCCGCTGCAAGATCGCCGTGGTTTCGCACGCCGACGGCGTGGACCCGGTGGGCGCCTGCGTCGGCCCGCGCG
>JAAZAR010000014.1 GCA_012514235.1 Actinomycetota bacterium | reverse complement strand
GCACCGAGTACCGCAACATCGGCCCGTAAGGAAGGACCCCCATGGCAGACGCGCAGACCGTCATCCGCGACCTCGGCCAGCAGGTCGCGCAGCTCACCGTCGACAAGGCCATCCTGCAGGCCGACCTGGCCGAGGCCCGCGAGCGCATCGCCGACTTCGAGGCCACCTACTGCACCGGCGAGGCCGTGGGGCTCGATGCGGACGTGGAGGAGGCGGAGTGAACATCACCTACACCTGCCCGACCTGCGGGACTGTGCAGCAGGCCATGGCCAGCCCCGGTGAGGGCGCCGAGGTGCCCGAGTGCAGCAACCCGGCCTGCACGTCAGAGCCGGCGTGGGGACCCGTCACGCTCACGATGATGAAGCAGGCGGTGGTGACCGTGGCCCAGACGCATCCTCAGAACACGGCGGCCTACACGGCGGGCTTCATCCTGCGCCTGCTCGGCCGGGTGCGGAAGGTCCCCGCCGTCAGCGATCCCGAGAGCGTCGACGCCTGGGCCGCTGCCCTCGACGCCCTCGCGAGGCGCTGAGATGGACCTCACGGCGATCGGGACGGCGGCGGTCGGCGCCATCGTCGGCATCGGCGGCACCTGGGCGGCCCTGCGCCGCGATCGCCGTGAGGAGCGCACGCAGGCCATCACCGAGGCTAAGGAGACGATCGACTTGCTCAAGGAGCAGACGGAGCTCATGCGCCGGCAGGGGGAGGCGCGCGAGGGGGAGTGGCGCCGGCTCGAGCAGACCTGGCACGAGCGGGAGGCGCGGCTCGAGAAGCGCATCGAGGCGGTCGAGGGGGACTACCGGCGGCTCGTCCTTACCGTGACGTCCATGGGGCTCTGCGCCAACGCCCCGGACTGCGCCAACTACAACCCCGGCGATCGCCGCCGACGCCGAATAGCCAAGCCTGTGAACCTATCCGCGTCTGAACCAGAGGAGCACGGAGACGACTGAGCTCAGTGTCATCCAAGACGCAGGTTGTCTTGCATTACGAAGTCAGTGCTGGCAGGTGCTCTCGAACCCGACGAGCGGCAGATCGCCCGCGAGGTAGCCGTCCACGGCGCTTCGCACGTCGCGACCGGTGCCGGCGTGCACGGCGATGCCCACCTGATGGAAGCCCATCAGCGGACGCCCGCCGATGCCGTCGACGACGATCGCGTCCACCATGTGCTCGCCCAGCGTCATCACCGGTGACATGCAACCGCCCTCGGTGTGGGGGGCGTTCGCAAGGACCTGAACCTCGCCGACTCCGCCGTCGACGAGGTCGACCAGAGTGAAGCACTGGCAACGCCCGAAGTGCCCCGAGCGGGTAGCGTCGAGGCCTCCGGGGGCCTCGGAGGGTACAGCGATTCGAATCGTCTTCGATGCGGCGTCTGTCATGTTCTCCTCACTCTTGTCCCGTGATGTCGTGACCTGCTCCATGCCTATGCCGGCCTCTGCCCTGACCGCCGCCCTGGCCCCGGCCTGCGCCGCGGCCCCGGCCGAAGCCGTGACCCCGGCACTGCTGCCCGTTGCCCCAGCACACCCCGACCTTCTCGGAGCCGCACTTCGGGCACGTGGGCGGGTTGTCGGGGTCTGCCTCTCCCACCCAGAGCTCATCGCAGGCAAGGCAGTGCAGCTGCCGGGGCTCCACGCGGTACTGGCCGCCGCCGATGAGGATCGCCTTGCCCTCGATCAGGGCCTCGGCGACCCGGGCACGCGCCCGCTCGAGCACGCGGCCCACGGTCTGGCGCGAAACGCCCATGACCTCGGCCGCCTGCTCGTGCGAGAGACCCTCGAGGTCGACCAGGCGGATGGCCTCGAGCTCGTCGACGCCAAGGCGCAGCTGCTCGAGGTCGCGGGCCGGTATGCCTGCTGGCTTGAACAGGGTGATGCGGGGCGTGCCGCTGACGGCACGCTCGATGGGTGGCCTGGCCATCAGCCGTCCTTCCTCGTTCTTAGCATATGCCCAAGATACGCGGGCTGCCGCCGGTCTTCAACTCGCGCTCCCCGCAGACTCATTCGGAGGCGCCGGCAGCGCAAGGCGCGGTTGGGCCCCGGGGAGGTCATGACCGTCGCGGCGCAGATACGCGGCTCCCAGCCGCTGCAGGGCCGGCGCCGGGTGCTCCAGCAGCCTGAACGCCGCGCGGCGCAGGAGCGGCCGCGTCAGTCCCTCGGGGTCGCGCAGGTCCTGGGCGACGTAGGCGCCTGCTGCGACGAGAGCCCGGGTCGCCGTGCGGCCCGCCAGACTGCTCGTCCGGCCCGACCGCTCCCGGTCCACAGAGCCGATCCAGCCTCGGCTGCTGCATGCCAAGCCGTCGCGGCGCCGCAGGCGTCGTGGTCCATAGCTGTGGTCCATGCTCCTCTCACTCCTCCCGCTGTCTGCTGGGGCGCGTCGACCAGTGGCCCGCCACGGTCGGGCCGTGGAGGGCCTCGAGCTCGTGAGCGGTGAGCCGGGTCAGGGCGTCTCGCACCGTGATGCCGTTGTCCACCTGGTAGACGGCGACGCCCGCGTCCTCGAACGCCTCCTGGGCGGCCGGCCCGATGTGGACGGTGATGATCGCCTCGGCGCCCTCGGCGAGCACCTCGTCGGCGACCTTGGCGCCGACGCCGCCCTTGGCCGCCACGTTGTCCGCATTGGCGGAGGTCGTCCACTCGCCGGTCTCTGGATTGGCCAGGACGAGCCAGGTGGCGCGTCCGAAGCGCGGTCCCACCAGCGCGTCGATGTCCGGCGCCTGGGCCGTCACTGCGACTCTCATGCTTCCTCCCTTCGGCTCGCCGCCGCGCTGTAGTACCAGGAGCCTTCGTGCTCGCGCCGGCGCGCGAAGCCGCTCTCGACGAGCTGATCGAGCGCCTTGAGGGCAACGGTCCGGTGGACTGCGAGCCCGGCCGCGGCGTCCGCCGCGGTGCATGAGCGGCGCGAGATCAGTCCGAGTACCTGGGCGCTCGTCAGGGTTCCATCGACAGGGCCGTCCGGCGCTCCGGCGATCACCTCGGCCGCCGGCCTGAAGGCGGCGGCCAAGGCCTGGAGCCGGCCAGGCGACATGGGCCTCACGTGCGTCTCGGCCGGGGGGCGGACGACCGTGTTGAGCTGGATGCGGTCGGGTTCGAGCATGGCGGCAAGCGCGGCGAGCCGCTCGACCTCCTCATCGTCGTCGGTCACTCCCTCGATCAGCATGACCTCGAGCCAGATCTGGCCGCAGAAGGCCTGCCGGAAGGCGCCGATCCCCTCGACGAGCCCTGCCAGGGAGAGCCTCGGATGGGGCCGGTTCACGGCCCGGAAGAGCTCCGGGTCCGCGGCATCGAGGGAGGGCAGCACGATGTCGGCCTCGGCGAGCTCACGCTGCACGGAGCGTCGGCCGAGCAGCGAGCCGTTCGTGACCACGGCGACCGGGACGTCGCTGATTGCCTTGATGCCCCCGATCAGGCGGTCGAGCCCGGTGTGCAGGGTGGGCTCACCGGAGCCGGCGAGGGCGACCACGTCCGGCTCCGTCTCGAGTCGCTGCCAGACGCGCCCGACGAGCTCGCTCGTGTCGAGCCAGCGCCTGCGTCGCAGCGTCTTGCAGGTTGTCCGCCCCAGCTGGCAGTAGATGCAGTCGTAGCTGCAGGTCTTGAATGGTACGAGGTCGATGCCGAGGGAGCGGCCGAGCCGCCGCGACGGGACGGGCCCGTAGATGGGGGAGATCGTGCTCATGGGGCGTCCTTTGCCTGCAGCGGTGTCCTCCGAGGATCTCAGCTCTGAAGGGCAGACGAGTCAGCATGGCCGCCGCCCTCACGGCGGCGATGGCGCTGGCGTCGCCTGACTCCCTGCCCGTCCTGGCCCCCCGTCTGCGTGCCTCCCACGCCGGGGCCAAGCCGTGTCTCCTCGATGTCGGTCCGGCGAAGGGCCGGGCGTCGGCAAGGGCCGCGGGCTCCTCCCGTCATCGGCCCCTGACCCAGGGGTCCTGTTCCGTCTCTACCGGGCATGTCTCCTCCTTCTGATAGGTACCGGCCATGGGCCTGCGGCAGTCCGCCGGCGACGATGGCGTCGTTCGGGCAGCTGTCGACGCAGAAGCCGCAGTCGTCGCACTTGACCGGGTCTATGACGTAGATGTCGTCGCCCTCGGAGATCGCATCCCACGGGCATGCGTCCACGCAAGCCCCGCAGGCGAGGCAGTCTTCGGTGATGCGGTAAGCCATGAGCTGGAAGTCACCTCCCTCAGCTTTCGGATGCGCGACGCTCAGCGCAGGCTGAGCACCTCCTCGAGCGGACGACGCGAGGGCGCCTCGGCGCGCTCGGCCGGCCGGCCGATCGGGACGAGCGCGACCAGTCTCGCCGGCGGCGTAATGCCGAGGAGCTCCTCGAGACGTTCTCCCGCCAGGATGGCGGCGCACGACCAGCATGCGCCGTAGCCCATCGCATGGGCCGCCGTGGCGAGCAGCTGGACGGCCGCGCCCGCGCTCTGCAGCTCCGGCCGCACGCAGAGGCGCTCGTGCTCTTCCGGTGTCAGGCCGGCTGCCTCCATGAGCCGCTCGGCAAGCGAGTCCGACGGCATGGTCACGACCGCGATGCAGAGCGGCGCCTTTGCGAACACGAGCGCCTGCGCCCGCGCCATCGCCCGCTCCTTCTCGCGGAGCGCGAGTCCGGGGAGCAGGGCCAGCTGCTCGAAGCGTTCGAGGACGATGCGGAGCATCCCATCGAGGAGCTCGCGGTCGCGGACGGCGATGAAGCGCCAGGCCTGGGAGTCGCAGGGGGTCACGGCGCAACGCGCGAACTCGACCATGCGCTCGACGTCCGCGCGTGGGACGGGGTGGTCCTTGCGGAAGTGGCGCACCCGGCAGGGCTCGCGAACGAGAGCCTCGAGTTCGCTGCCCTGGTCAAGGGACTGCTGCCGTCTCGAGGACATTGTCGGCCTCCCTTCCCCTCGGGAACCGGCCGGCGCGCCCTCCATCGCGACGGAGCGTCGGAGCAGCTCCAATTACAAGCATATGCTCATAATACTCCGTTCGATCAGGATGACAAGGGGAGGTTGTTGGCATAGCGGCACAGGGGAGTTCGATCAGCCGGAGGGCTGACGCATGTGTCGACCTTGTCGTCCTAGTGGCAGACCGTATTCGGCCACTTTCCATCGTCGCCTTGGCCAAAATTGGCCAACGAAATCGCGGCTCGACGGTTGACAAGGGAGCGGCGGACGAGGAAAAAGACCTGCAAATGGCGGAGAGGGGGGGATTCGAACCCCCGAACCGAGAGGACCCGGTTAACGGTTTTCGAGTTGCACCTGACGTTCAGGAAGTACGCTCAGGGAAACTAGGGTGCTTCTAGCGGTCAGTTACCGTCGTCAACCGTCGTATTTCGACGGCCACTATCCTGGCCAACGTTGGCCCTTGGCCAATTTTGGCCAACGATCCGGAGGGCCTCGGCGGCCGCCCGGTCGGCCCTCTCGGAGGGCCTGACGTAGTGCGATTCGGTCACTGCCACGGTCGAGTGGCCGAGCCGGCGGGAGACCGTGTAGAGGTCGACGCCGGCGTCGAGCAGCAGGCAGGCGTGCGAGTGGCGCAGGTTCTTGAACTGCACGCGCCGCAGCTCCGCCTCACGGACGCGCCGCTCGTAGAGCCAGCTGATGCGCCAAGGCCTCATCGGCTCGCCGTCCTCGGTCACCAGCGGCCCGAGGCCGCGCAAAGGCTTGAGGCAGGTGACGGCCCAAGCGGGAAGCGCGACGCTCCGCGCCGAGGTGACCGACTTGGGCAGCTCCTCGAGCACCTCGCCCTTGTGGTCGTGCAG
>JAAZAR010000002.1 GCA_012514235.1 Actinomycetota bacterium | reverse complement strand
GTACTGGCTGCCGCGGTCCGAGTGATGGATGAGCTCGTCCTCCGGCCGGCGCCGCGTGACGGCCATACCGAGGGCGTCGTAGACGAGCTCGGCCTTCAGGTCGTCGCGCATCGACCAGCCGACGCAGCAGCGGCTGCAGGCGTCGACCACGGCGGCCAGGTAGAGCCAGCCCTGCCAGGTGGGCACGTAGGTGATGTCCGCGAACCAGAGCTGGTTGGGGCGCTCGGCGGTGAAGCTGCGTTCGACGAGGTCGGGAGCGGCCGGCGCCTTAAGCTCCTCTGTCGCCGAGTGCGGCGTCCGGGTTCGATTCCCGGCTCCGGCACCATCTCGCTCGTCCTCGCGATCCCGCGCGCCCGGAGCACGCCTCACGCCGGGCAGGTACACTCGTGAGGACGGCGGCGGCGCCTGGCGCCGCCGGCGGGCCGGCGCACCCGCGCCGGACGCTCCCGGCGGCGCGCGACGCGTCGCCGCTCCGGTGTGACCGACCAGAAGGAGTGCGTACGTGGACGTGCCCGGCGGGACGCGTGTGGCCAGGCGCCTGCCGCAGGCGTGGCAGAGCCCGGCCGGGCGCGGGTACATTCTCCTCGCCGCGATGTCGCTGGCGTTCGGCCTCTCGATGAACACGAGCAACGCCGTCACGACCAACTACTTCGCGGACGTGCTCCACTTCTCCGGACCGCAGTTCGGCTACATCACCGCCATCCGCGAGGTCCCCGGACTGCTGCTCATCTTCATCACGGCGCTGCTGTACCGCATGTCGCAGCAGCGCCTCACCACGCTGGCGTTGGCCGTTCTGGCGATCGGGACGGCGGGGTACGCGCTGGCGACGAGCTTCTGGAACGTGCTGCCGTGGGTGGTGGTCGGCAGCCTCGGGTTCCACACCGTGCTGCAGACCCAGGTGTCGCTCGGCATGAGCCTCTCCGAGGAGCGGCACAGCGGCAAGGTGCTCGGCGTCATGGCCGGCATCGGGCAGGGCGGAGCCCTGGTGGGCATGACGGCCGTCATGCTCCTCTTCCTGCGGTGGCCGGCCATCTACCACGAGGTCTACGTGGCGTGCGGCCTGATCGCGCTGGCGGGTGGGGTCGCCATCGTCGGGTTCCCGCACCTCCACGAGGGCAAGCCGATCAAGGCGCAGCTGCCGCGGCAGCCCTTCGTGCTCAAGCGCGACTACCGCTACTACTACCTCCTCAACGTGCTGGACGGCGCCCGTCAGCAGCTCTTCTTCTCGTTCGGCCTGTGGGTCCTCGTGAGCCGCTTCGGTCTGGGCGTCTCGGCGGTCTCGATGGTGGTCATCGTCTCGACCGTGGTGGCGATGGTGTTCTCCCCGTGGGCCGGGCGGATGATCGACCGCCACGGTGAGCGCCACACGCTCTCGGCGATCAACGTCGCCTACATCGTCGCTCTCGGCGGCTACGCGCTGATGGGCAACGTGTGGCTGGCCTGCGTCTTCTACGTCCTCTACAGCTTCATCGCCCCGTTCTCCGCCATCGGCTCGGCGACGTACCTGCGCAAGATCGCGGTGCCCCAGGACATCGCGCCCAGCCTGGCGATGGGAGTGACCCTGCTGCACGCCACGGCGATCGTGGTGCCGGTGGCGGCCGGCATGGTTCTCAACTACGTCGGCTACCAGGTGCCGTTCTTCATCGGCTGCGGCTTCGCGCTGCTGGCCGCCGTACTGACGCTGCGCCTTGACCCGGCGCGGCAGCGGACGGCGGCCAAGGCGGCGCTGGACGAGGCCGCCGGGCGCGGCGCCGTGGCCGGCTGAACCGACGTTCGCTCCGCCGCGGTGGCCGTGCCGGCGCGGCGTGCGGTAGGCTCAGGACCATGGGACTTGACGGCATCCAGGGCCTGCTGCTGGACATGGACGGCGTGCTCGGCGTCTCGTGGACGCCGCTGGACGGCGCCCCCGAGGCGGTGACGCGCCTGCACGCCGCCGGCGTCCCCCTGCGCGTCGTCACCAACACCACGGCGCTTCCGCAGGCGCGGTTCGGCGAGGCGCTGCGCAGCGCCGGGTTCCCGTTCGCCGACGAGGAGATCCTGACCGCGTCGGTGCTGGCGGGCGCGTGGCTGCGCGAGGAGCGCCCAGGCGCCCGGGTCTTCCTGCTCGGCGACGCCCAGGCCGAGGACCTCGCGGGCGTCGATCTGGTCGGGGCGGACGAGGCGCCGGACGTGGTGCTGTTGTCCGGCGCCGACGACTCCTTCTGCTTCGAGACGTTCAACCGCGTGCTGGCGCTGCTGCGCGGGGGTGCCGAGCTCGTGGCCATGCACCGCAACCTCTTCTGGATGACCCGGCGCGGCGAGAAGCTGGACGCCGGGGCCTACCTGCTGGGCCTCGAGGCAGCCACGGGGCTCGAGGCCGTCGTGGTCGGAAAGCCGGCGCCGGGCGCCTTCACCGCCGGCCTGCGCGCCCTGGGTCTGCCGGCCGCGCGAGTGGCCATGGTCGGGGACGACGTGGAGAACGACGTGCTCGCCGCCCAGGCGCTGGGCATCACGGGCGTGCTCGTGCGCACGGGCAAGTTCCGGGAGGACCAGCTGGCCCGTGCCTCCGGCACGCCGGACCACGTCGTCGGCTCGATCTGCGACGTGCCGGGGCTGCTCGGCCTCAGACCGGCGGCCCGGCGCACCGAGCTTCTCTGCCTCTGACCGGCGGCCCGGCGCACCGAGCTTCTCGGCCGCCGCGTTCCGGGTGCGTGCATCCTTGCCATTCCGCGGGAATCTTCCTAGCATCTGTGAACATCATCGTGCGCCCGGGTCGCGCCTCCGGCCGAGCTGAGGGCGCACGGAAAGGGGCAGAACCGCATGGGCTGGGTAGCTCTGGCAGTCATCGTCATCATCGTCGCGTTCATCGTGATCGCGATCCTCTCGGGTATCAGGATCGTGCGTCCGACGCATCGAGGCCTCGTCGAGCGTCTCGGCAAGTACAACCGCTACGCCATGCCGGGCATCCACCTCACCATCCCCTTCGGCATCGAGCGCATGTACCAGGTCGACATCCGCGAGACGCTGGTCGACGCGACGCCGCAGACGATCATCACGAACGACAACCTCAACGCGCGGGTCGACGCGCAGGTGTACCTCAAGGTCAAGGACGATGAGGAGAGCGTCAAGGCGTCCCAATACAACGTCGCCAACTACCAGGTGCAGATCGTGCAGCTCGCCCGGACCACGCTCCGGAACATCATCGGCACCCTGAGCCTCAAGTCCGCGAACAGCGAGCGCGGCCGCATCAACGAGGAACTGCGCACGACCCTTCGCACGGAGACGGCCAACTGGGGCCTCGAGATCCTGCGTACCGAGCTCAAGGAGATCGACCCTCCGGCGGACGTGCAGGAGACCATGAACAAGGTCGTCAAGGCCGAGAACGAGAAGATCTCGGCGGTCGACTTCGCCACCGCCCGCGAGACGCAGGCGGACGGCGAGCGGCGCGCGAGCATCAAGCAGTCGGAGGGCGTCAAGCAGGCCAAGATCCTCCAGGCGGAGGGAGAGGCCGAGGCCATCCGGCTCGTGAACGAGGCGGCCGAGAAGTACTTCGTCGGCAACGCCCAGATCCTGCGCAAGCTCGAAACGGTCGAGAAGGCGTTCTGGCAGAACGCCAAGATCGTCGTGCCGGCGGACAGCGACCTGGTCAACGTGATCGGCGACCTCGCGGGCATCGCGCCGGTCCCGCAGAAGCAGCCGGCGCAGCAGCAGCCGCAGCAGTCGCAGCAGGCACAGCGGCGGTAGGCGCGCAGAAGCAGGCGTAGCGGCGGTAACCGCTTAGAAGCGACGACCGGCGCCGGGGGCGCGGAAGCACCCCCGGCCCCCGTCGGTGGCGGCCGCGTCGATGACCTCCCACACGTCGACCTTCATCCGCTTCGGTGGGCCGCTACTTCCTGTCGTGGCGCGGCACCACGAGGACGGGGATGTCGCTGTGGTGCAGCAGCTTGAGGGCCGTGGAGCCGAGGAAGGCGGCCGAGACGGCCCCTTCTCCGTGGCTGCCGACGACGATGGCCGCCGCCGCCTTCTCCCGCGACGCCTCGAGGAGCACGTCGATGGGCGAACCCTCGCGCGCCTCTCCGGAGGCGCGCACGCCCGCCGCCTCGAGTTCCTTGACCGCCTCGGCCACCTGCTGCTCGCAGGTGCTCCTCACCAGGTCGACGTGCTGGTCGTACTCGGCGCTGATCATGAGCGGCGAGTCGGTCATGCCCATGGGAACGTAGCCGATCGAGAACTCATAGGCGCTGACGACGAACACCTCGCCGTCGTCGAGATGGCCGGCCAGCGCGGCGGTGTGCTTCAACGCCTCCCTGCTGGTGTCTGAACCGTCGTAGCCCAGGACGAGCGTAGTCGGCATCGTGCCCTCCTCATGGTGTGGTCCTGCGACGACTATGCACGCCGGCCGCGCGTCTCAAACGGCCGGCGCCGGGGGCGAGCGGCTGGCAAGACGCTGCGGGCGGGGCCGTGGGCGTGCGCCGTCTCAGGCGGCGCGCCGCCTGAGACGGCGGGCGAGCAGCCCGCGCCGCGGCGCGACCACGCAGGCGACCAGGAAGGCGGCGGTGGCCACGAGCACGACCGCCGCCCCCGATGCGACGTCCAGGTAGTAGCTGGCGTAGAGCCCAGCCACACTGGAGACGACGCCGACCGCGGCGGAGACGACCATCATCGACGCCAGCCGCCGCGTGAGCAGGTAGGCCGTCGCCGCCGGAGTGACCAGCAGGGCGGCGACGAGTCCCACACCCACCGTCTGCAGTCCCACGACGATCGTGAGCGCCAGCAGGATCAGCATGGCGAAGCGCAGCGTCTCCGGTCGCTTGTTGAGCACGTGCGCCAGGACGGGGTCGAACGAAGCCAGCTGGAACTCCTTGAAGAACAGGACGAGCACGGTGAGGACGACGACTGCGAGGATGCCGGTGAGCCACAGGTCGTCGGCACTCACGCCGAGCACGTTGCCGAAGAGGATGTGCGTGAGGTCGGTGGCGTAGGAACGCACGGTGCTCATGAGCAGCACGCCGAGCGCGAGCGCGGCGGCGAAGAGGATGCCGATGGCGGTGTCCTCCCTGAGGCCGCCGCGCCGCGAGAACGCGCCGATGCCGACGGCGACGAGGACGGCGGCGACCAGGGCGCCCAGCAGCAGGTCGGCGCCGACCAGGTAGGCGACGGCGACGCCGGGCAGGATCGCGTGCGCCAGGGCGTCGCCGAGGAAGGCCATGGCGCGCAGCACGACGAAGGTGCCGATCACCGAGCAGAGCACGCCGACGATCAGCGAGGCGACGAGCGCCCGCTGCATGAACTCGAGCGCGAACGGCTCCGTGAGCCAGGCGATCACCGCGGCCTCGCGTGCGGCTCGTGACTGTGACGGTGCTCCTCGCCGTCGCCCACGTGTCCCGGACAGCACTGGTCGATCACGACCATCCCGCCCAGGAACAGCGCCTGGCCGCCGAACGCCTCGGTGAGGTGGTCCGGGGTGAAGACGGCGGACGGCTCGCCGTAGGCGACCAGCCGTCCGTTGAGGAGGGCGACGAGCTCGAAGCGCCGGGCCGCCGTCTCCATGTCGTGCGTGCTCACGAGGACGGTGATGCCCTGCTCGCGCAGGCGGCCGATCAGCGCCAGCAGGGCCTCGCGGGCCCCTACGTCGACGCCCGTGAAGGGCTCGTCGAGGAGCAGCACGTGAGGCTCCTGGGCGAGCGCCCGGGCGAGGAACACGCGCTGCTGCTGGCCGCCGCTGAGCTCGCCGATGGCGCGCTTCTCGAGCTCGGCGATGCCGAGCTCGTGCAGGCAGCGCGCCACGACCTCGCGATCGGCGGCCCCCGGCCGTCTCAGCCAGCCCAGGCGCCCGTAGCGGCCCATCATGACGACGTCGTGCACGGTGACCGGGAAGTCCCAGTGGATCTCCTCCCGCTGGGGCACGTAGGCGATGGGGTCGGTCTGACTGCCCGGCGGGCGTCCGTGCAGCAGGATCCTGCCGCTCCACACCGGCAGCAAGCCGACGAGTGTCTTGAAGAGCGTGGACTTGCCGGCCCCGTTGGGGCCGACGATCGCCACCTGCGCGCCGTGCGGCACGCTCATGGTCACGGCGCGCAGCGCCGCCCTGCCGTCGTAGCCGGCGGTCACGTCCTGCAGCGAGAGGTGCGCCGTGGCGGGGGCGAGCGTGCTCACTTGAGTCCGTCCACGATCCGCTCCGTGTCGTACTTCATCATCTCGATGTACGTCGCCGCCCCGCCGCCCGGCTCGCTGAGGGAGTGGTCCCGCAGGTCGTCGACCACGACGATACCCGTCTCCGCGGCGATCTGGGCGGCGAGCTCGGGGTTCTCGTCGAGTTCGACGAAGATGGCGCGCACGCCTTCCCGGCGGATGGTCTCCGTCAGCGCCGCCAGCTGTTTCGCGGTGGGGGATTCGCCGGAGGCGATGCTCGGGATGACGGCGCCGACGATGCGCAGGCCGTAGCGGTCGGCGAAGTACCCGTGGCTCATGTGGTTCATGACCAGGAGGCGGTCCTCACGCGGCAGCGTGGCCACCCGGTCCCGTATCCACGTGTCGAGGCTCTCGAGCTCGGCGATGTACGCGTCGGCATTCGCTGCGTACTCCGGCCGGCCCTCGGGATCGGCGGCGACGAACGCGTCCCTGATGTTCTCGACGTAGGCGGCGACGAGCGTGGGGTCGAGCCAGAAGTGGGGGTCAGTCTCGCCCTCGCGGCCCTCCTCGCTGCCGTCGAGCGGTTCGCCCGGCTGCGGCTCGCGGGGAGTGATGCCGTCCGATGCCACCACGAACGTGGTGTCTGCGGCCGCGGTGCGCAGGGTGTCCTCCAGCGCCGCCTCGAGGCCGCCGCCGTTGAGGATGAAGAGATCGGCCTCGTCGACGGCCGCGAGATCGCGGGGCGTCGGCTCGAACGCGTGGAGGTCGGCGTCGCGGGGCACGAGGGACTCGACGGTGAAGCGGTCGCCGGCGACGTTCTGGGCGATGTCGGCCAGGAACGTCGCCGACGCCATCACCCGCAGGGCACCCGCGTCTGCTTCCTGCTCGTCGCCGCAGCCGGCACCCGCCGTGAGGCCGGCGAGGCCGACGAGCAGCAGGAGCGCGGCGATGAGCCTCGCCGCGGCGGGCCGCCTCATCCGGCGCTCCGCTCTCCGGCGCTGTGCGCGCACCGGCTGCAGATGCCGCTGAGCTGCAGGAAGTGGTCCGTGATGCGGTACCCGGTCTCCCGCGCCGCCGCCTCGGCTACGGCGTCCATGTCGCAGGCGGTGAACTCGGTCACCCTGCCGCAGGCGTCGCAGACCACCGTGTGGCCGTGCGCCGTGGCGGCGGGCACGAAGCTCTCGCAGTGGCCGTGCCCGTGGACGCGGCGCAGGACCCCGATCTCGTCGAGCACCTCGAGCGTGCGGTAGACGGTGGTGAGGCCGAGCTCAGGACACTGCTCCCGCGCGGCGTCGTAGACCTGCAGGGGGCTCAGGCTGCAGGGCGCCGCAGCGATGGCGTCGAGCACTGCCCGGCGCTGGCGCGTGAGGCGCAATCCACGGGCGGAGAGCTCGGCTGAGACCTGGGCTGTGTCGAGGCTCACGGTCCACCAGCCTTCCTGAAAGTGAAAACCGATTGCAATAAGGGCGACGAGCCTAGCATGCGGTGGTCGTGTCTACAAGGCCGTGCGTCCAGGCCAGGGGAGGAGAGTGGGCGGCCTGCGGCGGTCGCCGCCCAGCCGTCAGTGCCGGCGCGCGTAAGGACAGGCGGCGATGCAGACGCCGCAGATGTCCGTGGCGAGCGCCGCCATGTGGCGGCCGCAGGCGGCTGCGTCGAAGAGCTCCTCGCGCGGCGTGCCCGGTCGCCAGAGCACGTCGCGGCCGCAGCCGGCGGGGCACGCCTCGACGCACGCGCGGCAGGAGCCGCAGCCGCTCTCCACGACCGGCTCGCCCGGCGGCAGCACGAGATCGGTGAAGACGGTGGCCAGACGCACGGCCGGGCCGAACGACGGCGACACGAAGAGAGCCGTCTTGCCGATCCAGCCGAGGCCCGCCGAGGTGGCCGCCGTCTTGTGCGGGAACGGCCGCTCGCCGTCCGGGGCCTCCGCCGTGGCCGGCACTCCTTCGGCCTCGTGGCCGTGGGCCGCCAGGACCTCGACCAGCGTGCCTGCGGCGTCGTCCAGGGCGAGGTTGAGCCGCTCGTACTCTCGCCGGTAGTCGGCGGTCGGTCCGTGCGTGAGACCGCGCACGACCAGCGGGTCGATCCGCATCAGGATCGAGACGGCGCTGGGATGGTCCGGAGCCAGCGGGAGCCGGGGGTCGTTGGCGGCGATCCCCCATGCGTCCGCCCCTTTGGTGCGGAGGATCTGGCCGATGGCATGGCGGTCGAGAACGCGCGGCATGGGACCTCTTCTGCTGGGTCGCTGGGTAAGGAGCCGGACCTGCTCTCCCCCATCCTCGCATCCCGCTCGCGCCGGCGCCAATGGACGGGGGAACGGATTTCGCTCCCTTCCTTGGCCGTCTTGGACACCCCACGCGAGTCTGGAGAGGCGCAGGTTGCTGTGCAACAGTTCACAAGCTGGTTTGTTTTGATACCATGACGGCTATCATCCAGACAGGCGTGCGACTTCGGAGGAGGTGAGACCATGGGACCTGTGCTCTTCAACAGAACGAAGGTGAAGCAGGAGGATCGCTCCGGCAAGCGCCGCAAGTGATCAGGCGACTGATGAACGGATCGACGGACATCGTAGCGTCGCCACCCGGGAGGGGCGGTTCCATGCGTCAAGGACCGCCCCTCTTGCACGTACGGAGCTGAGGCCGGCCGCACTCCTCCTCAGCGCGCCCGGAAGCCGCGCAGGCGCAGACTGTTGCTCACCACCGTCACGCTGCTGAGGCCCATGGCGGCCGCCGCCCAGATGGGGCTGAGCAGGATCCCGAAGGCGGGGTAGAACGCGCCGGCGGCGAGCGGGATGAGCGCCACGTTGTAGGCGAAGGCCCAGAAGAGGTTCTGCTTGACCGTCCGGATCGTGGCGCGCGACAGCTGGACTGCCGTGGGCACGCCGCCCAGGTCGCCGGACATGAGCGTCACGTCGCTTGCCTCCATGGCCACATCGGTCCCCGTACCGATGGCGATGCCCACGTCCGCCTGCGCCAGCGCCGGGGCGTCGTTGATGCCGTCGCCGACCATCGCGACCCGGCGGCCGTCCCGCTGCAGGGCCGCCACCTCCGACGCCTTCTGCTCGGGCAGCACGCCGGCCACCACGTGCTCGATGCCCACCTGGGCGGCGATCGCCCGGGCCGTCGTCTCCTGGTCGCCCGTGAGCATGACGACATCCAGGCCGAGCTGCCTGAGGCGGCGCACCGCCGCCTCGGAGCTCGGCTTGACGGTGTCGGCGATGGCGATGGCGGCCGCCGGACGGTCGTCCACCAGCACGGTGACGACCGTCTTGCCCTCGCCGGCGAGGTGCGCTGCCTCGTCGCCGGCGTGCCCCGCGAGCCGTTCGTTGCCGACGACGACGCTCCGTCCCTCGACGTCGGCCGTGATGCCGTGGCCGGCGAGCGCCTCGAAGGCCGCCGCCGCCGGCACGTCCAGACCGCGAGCCGCCGCCTCGGCGAGGATCGCCGCCGCCAGCGGGTGCTCGCTGCCGCGCTCGGCGCCGGCGACCAGCCGCAGCACCTCGTCCTCGCCGAGCTCCGGGCCGCCGCCGTCCGCTGGGGCGCTGCGTGCGCCGTCGCCGCCTCCTTCGGCCGCGGCGCCGAACAGCACGAGGTCCGTCACCCGCGGCTTGCCCTCGGTGATCGTGCCCGTCTTGTCCAGCACGACGACGTCCAGCTTGTGCGCCGTCTCGAGCGCCGAGCCGTCGCGGATGAGCACCCCGTTCTCGGCTCCCTTGCCCGTTCCGACCATGACCGCCGTCGGCGTGGCCAGACCGAGCGCACACGGACAGGCGATGACCAGCACGGCCACGAAGTTGAGGAGCGCGTAGTTGAGCGCCGGCTCCGGTCCCCAGACCAGCCAGACCACCAGAGTGAGCGTCGCGATGCCTATCACGGCCGGCACGAACCACGCGGCGATCACGTCGGCCAGGCGGGCGATCGGGGGTTTGGATCCCTGCGCCTGCTCGACAAGCCGGACGATCTGCGCCAGCGCCGTCTCGCTGCCCACCTTGGTGGCGCGGAACGTGAACGACCCGGTCGTGTTCAGGGTCGCGCCGATGACCTCGTCGCCGGGGTGCTTGGCCACGGGGATCGGCTCGCCGGTGAGCATGCTCTCGTCGACGGGCGAGGCCCCCTGTTCGACGACGCCGTCGACCGGCACCTTCTCGCCGGGGCGCACCACCACGAGGTCGCCCGCCAGCACCTGGGCGACCGGCACGTCCGTCTCCGCGCCGCCGCGGACGACGCGCGCCGTCCGCGGCTGGAGGCCGATCAGGGCCTTGATGGCGGCCCCTGTCTGCCCCTTGGCGCGCGCCTCGAGCAGCCGTCCGAGCAGGATGAGCGTGATGATGAAGGCCGAGGAGTCGAAGTACATCGGGTCCCCAAGGCCCGCCTGCTCGAACAGTTCTGGGAAGAGGACGCCCAGCACGCTGTAGCCGTACGCGGCCGAGGAGCCCATGGCGACGAGCGTGTTCATGGTCGTGCTGCCGTGCTTCAGCGCCGCCCAGGCGGTCGTGTAGAACTGCCAGCCGACCCAGAACTGGACCACGCTGGCCAACGCCCAGAGCAGGTAGCCGTCGTGCAGCCAGTGCGGCAGGAACGGGAACCAGTGCGGCTGCATCGTGCCGAAGAAGATGACGACGCTGAGGACGAAGCCCACCGTGACCTTGCGCTTGAGCGTGCGGTAGGCGGCGGCGCGGGCGGCCTCTTCGGCCTCCGCCGCCGCCTCGGCCGCCTCCTCGCCGGTGCCCGGCGCCGGTTCGACGACGTCGTAGCCGGCGCCGCGCACCGCCTCCACGAGGTCGTGGTAGCTGGCCTGACCCGGGATGTACGAGACGGTCGCCCGCTCGGTCGCCAGGTTGACCTCGGCTTTCAGGACGCCGGGCGGCGTGCGCAGGGCTTTCTCCGCCCGGCTCACGCAGCTCGCGCACGTCATGCCGATGATCGGCAGGGTCTCCTGCGCGGTCACGACGCCGTACCCGGCGCCTTCGATGGCCGCCACCAGGTCGCCGGCAGACGCTCTGTCCGGGTCGAACGTCACCGTCGCCTTCTCGGTGGCCAGATTGACGTTCGCTGCGTCGACGCCCTGCGCCTTGCCGATGGCGCGTTCGACCCGTGCGACGCAGCTCGCACAGGTCATGCCGGTGACGCGCAGCTCTATGGTGGCTTCGTGATCGCTCACTGGCTCTCCGCAGGATGCTCTTCGCCGCTCACTGTGTTCCCGGCCTCAAACGATGGTACCGGGAGGGGTATGGTGCGGCCACCCACCCCGCCCGGCTATGATTGCTGAGCACGGCGACGACGAAGCGAGAGACCATGACCATCTGGGACCCGCAGCACGAAGCAATCGATCGCGAGCCGCTCGAGGAGCTGCAGCTCGCACGCCTGCGCGACATGCTCTCCCGAGTATACGAGCGCGTGCCGTTCTACCGGAGCAGACTGGACGCGTGCGGCTTCACGCCCGGCGACCTCGCGGGTCTCGACGACCTCGCGCGCCTGCCGTTCACCGAGAAGAGCGACTTCCGCGACAACTACCCCTACGGGATGTTCGCAGTCCCGCTCGACGAGGTCGTCGAGATCCACTCCTCGTCGGGGACGACGGGCAAGGCGGTGGTGGGCGGCTACACGAGAGCCGATCTGGAGACCTGGGCCGAGCTCGTCTGCCGTATCGCCGTCGCCGCCGGGGCCGGCCGCGGAGACATCGCCCAGGTCGCCTTCGGCTACGGCATGTTCACCGGCGGGTTCGGGCTGCACTACGGGTTGCAGAAGGCGGGCGTCGCCGTCGTGCCCATCAGCGCCGGCAACACCGCGCGGCAGATCAAGGTGATGCAGGACTTCGGCACCACCATCCTCATCGCGACGCCCTCCTACTCGCTGTACATCGGCGACGTCATCAACAAACGTGGCGTCGAGCCCGGCAGCCTCAAGCTGCGGCTGGGCATGTTCGGCGCCGAGACGTGCAGCGAGGAGATGCGCGCGCAGATCGAGGCGCGTCTGCCGATCACGGCGACCGACAACTACGGGCTCACCGAGCTGATCGGCCCCGGCGTCGCCGGCGAGTGCGAGTGCCGCAGCGGCATGCACATCTCGGAGGACCACTTCATCGCCGAGTGCCTCGACCCGGCGACGGGCGAGCCGGTCCCCGACGGCGAGATCGGCGAACTGGTGATCACAGCGCTCACGCGCGAGTGCTCGCCCGTGCTGCGCTACCGCACCCGGGACCTCACGTCCATCACGCGCGAACCGTGCGCCTGCGGTCGCACCACCGCGCGCATGGGCAAGGTCGTGGGGCGCACAGACGACATGTTCATCATCAGCGGCGTCAACGTCTTCCCGTCCCACGTGGAAAGCGTGCTGTTCCAGATCAAGGGCGTGGAGCCGTTCTACCAGATCGTGCTGGACCGCTCGCCCGGCGGGCTCGACACGTTCGAGGTGCAGGTCGAGGTCACGGACGGCCTGTTCGACGGCTGGATGGACGACCTGCGGGCGTTCGAGCGCCGAGTGACGGAGGAGCTCCGCTCGGCGCTCCTCGTGCGTCCCAGAGTCAGGCTGGTGGAGCCGGGCACGCTCGAACGCAGCGAGGGCAAGGCCCGGCGCGTCATCGACCGCCGCCCGGCCTGAGGCCGGCCGGCCCCGTACGTGAAGGCCGGCGGTGCGAGCCCCCGCTTCGCTCCGCCGGCCGATGTCAAGTCGACGTGGAAGGTCCTCTCTCGCAGACTTCCGGTCTCCTCTGCCCCAAATCATCGGGTACGGCCGAGGCGCGACGCATAGAACACGCGTCTAGGTGGTGCACGCGAGCGTCGCCCTTGCGGGCAACGGGCGTCAGATGGTGACGCGGAGCAGTTCGAGGTGGCTGGTCGCCCCGTCGAGCACCTTGGCGACGCCGTCCTCGCGGAGGGAGGCGACGCCTTTGTCGCGCGCCATGCGCTGGATCTCGAGCACGCTGCCCCCGGTGGCGATGAGGTCGCGAAGCTCGTCGTCGACGACGAGCACCTCGTAGAGGCCGACGCGACCCCGGTAGCCGGTGCCGAAGCACTTGGCGCACCCCACCGGCTCCCAGACCTTGAACCGTCTGCGTGGCGCCGGCCCGAGGCCGAGGTCGGCCCAGCGGGCGTCCGTCATGGTGCTCTCGCTGCGGCAGTGCGGGCACAGGCGACGGACCAGCCGCTGGGCGACGAAGCACCGCCAGGCGGCGGCCACGAGGTAGCGCGGTACGCCCATCTCGACGAGGCGGTTGACGGCGGCCGAGGCGTCGTTGGTGTGCAGGGTGCTGAAGACCTGGTGGCCGGTGATGGCGGAGTCGGCGGCCATCTTGGCGGTCTCGAGGTCGCGGATCTCGCCGACCATGATCACATCCGGGTCGGCGCGCACGAGGGCGCGCAGCGCCTGGGCGAACGTGAGGCCGATGGCCGGCTTGACCTCGGTCTGGACGATGCCCTCGATCTTGCGCTCGATGGGGTCCTCCACCGTGTACACCTTGCGCTCCGGCGACTTGATGAGCTCCAGGGTGGTGTAGAGGGTGGTGGACTTGCCCGAGCCGGTGGGCCCGACGATGACGATGCCCCCCTCCGGCGCCCTCAGGGCCGTCTCGTAGCGCTGCAGGTTGTCGCCCACGAGGCCGAGCGAGGCGAGCGTGGGCGGCAGCGGCGAGACCTCGAGGATGCGGATGGTGAGGTTCTCGCCGTACATGCTGGGGATGGAGGCGAGTCGCAGGTCGACGATCTCGCCGCTGGAGAGCTCGAAGGTCGTGCGTCCGTCCTGGGGCAACCGCCGCTCGGCGATGTTGAGGTTGCCCATGATCTTGAGGCGGCTGATGATGCCGGCCTGCAGGTCCTTGGGGAACTCCCGCATGTCGTGCAGGACGCCGTCGATGCGGCAGCGCACGGCGAGTGAGTCCTCGCGCGGCTCCAGGTGGATGTCCGACGCGTCCATGCTCGCGCCGTCGGTGAGCAGGCCGTCGACGATCTCGATGATGTCGGCGTCGATATCGCCGACGCCGGCCGCCGGCTCCTCCGTCTCGTCGCGCGCGTCCTTGAGCTTGCCGCGCGAGCTGAAGTAGATGGCGACGGCGTCGTTGAAGGCGGACTCGGTGCAGATGACGGGCACGACGCGCTTCTTGGTCCGCATGCCGATCTCGTCGATGGTGATCACGTCGAGCGGGTTGGTCATGGCCACCAGGAGGCTGCCGTCTTCTGCGCTCAGCGGCATGGCGCGGCGGCGCACGATGAAGTCGCGCGGCAGGAGGCCGAGCGCGCTGGGCTGCGGCGTGGTCTGCGCGAGGTCGACGACGCCGATGTGCATCTGGTTGGCCACGGCGGTGACGATGTCCTGCTCGCTGACGAGGCCGTCCGCGACCAGGACCTCGCCGAGCCGGCCGCCGCCGTCGCTCTGGCGCTCGAGTGCGCGGCGGAGCTGGTCCTTGGTGACCAGCCCGCTCGCCACGAGGATGTCGCCGAGCTTGAGGCGGCCGTTGGCGCGCTTCTTGCGGCCGTCCACCAGCGTCTCGAGCCGGGACCGCAGCTCCTCCGGCGAGAACGGCTTGGTGACGTACTCGACCGCCCCCTCTCGATGGGCGTGCTCGAAGGTCTCGAAGTCGCTCGCGGACGAGAGCGCGAGGACCGGGATGCCGCGCAGGTCGGGATCGCCGCCCACCAGGCGCAGGAGCTCGAAAGGATCGAAGGTGCCGAGGTCGAGGTCGAGGACGATGGCCGAAGGCGGATCGTCCCGGAGGACGCGCACGGCGCCGGGATCGCCGACGCTCGTCGTGACGTGGAAGCTCGGCGCGAGCGCGTCGGCGAGCTGGGTGAGCAGCTCGGTGTCGTCGTCGATGATGACCAGAGTCTTCTTTGACAAGGTGGACACGCACGACCTCCCGCCGGTCTCGACCAGTCTAGCGCATCGGCAGGTCGGAGCGAGGATCGGCGGCCCTGCCGCGCGTGGACAACGCAGGGTGACGTCGCGGTCGCGGGGAGCGGCCGGGGTCTGAAAGAAAACGGGCCGGGCCGGCGGGGGCCTTCACCGGATGCGGGCTGTCCGGCTCTGTCTTGTGAAGGAGACCGGCCCGGCTGAGAGAGAGGATGAGATGCCGGGCCGGGAGGCCCGGTGAGTTGTCCTACCCGTGTCTCACGCTGCGTATCGGCAGGCTGGGACCTCGCTTGAGGGGTCGGCGGCGCGAAGTGTTGTCAGGCCCGGCATCGGCCATGGGTCGGCTATACTTCCGCGACAAGGCGCCAGCAAGGAGCACCCGTGTTCAGCAAGATCCTCATCGCCAACCGCGGCGAGATCGCCGTTCGCATCATCCGCGCGTGCCGGGAGCTCGGGGTCGCGTCCGTGGCCGTGTACAGCGAGGCCGATGCGGACTGCCTGCACGTGAAGTACGCGGATGAGGCGGTGTGCATCGGCCCGGCGCCGGCGGCGCAGAGCTACCTGGTCATGCCCGCGCTGATCCAGGCTGCGCTGCAGAGCGGCGCGGAGGCCATCCATCCCGGGTACGGCTTCCTGGCCGAGCGGGCCGAGTTCAGCCGGCTGTGCCGGGAGCAGGGCCTCACCTTCATCGGCCCCAGCCCGGAGAGCATCGAGCTCATGGGCGACAAGGCGGCGGCGCGGGCGACGATGACCGCCGCCGGCGTCCCGGTCACTCCGGGCTCGGACGGGATCGTCGAGAGCGCGGCCGAGGCCGAGGTCGTGGCCCGCGACATCGGGCTTCCCGTCATGGTCAAGGCGTCGGCCGGCGGCGGGGGTAAGGGCATCCGCATCGTCAAGGACGCAGCGGAGCTCGGCGCCGCGGTGCGTCAGGCTCAGGCGGAGGCCGAGGCGGCGTTCGGCAACGGCGCCGTCTACGTCGAGAAGTACATCGGGGCGCCGCGCCACATCGAGATCCAGGTGCTCGCCGACGGCAAGGGCCACGCGGTGCACCTCGGCGAGCGCGACTGCAGCATCCAGCGGCGCCACCAGAAGCTCATCGAGGAGGCGCCGTCACCGGCCGTGAGCCCCGAGCTGCGCGCCCAGATGGGCCAGGCGGCCGTGGCCGCCGCCGTCGCCGCGCAGTACGAGGGGGCCGGCACCATCGAGTTCCTGCTGGACAACGACGGCAGCTTCTATTTCATGGAGATGAACACCCGCGTGCAGGTCGAGCACTGCGTCACCGAGATGGTCAGCGGCGTGGACATCGTGAAGACCGGCATCCGCATCGCCGCCGGCGAGGGACTGCCGCTCACGCAGGACGGCATCCGGCTGGAGGGGCACGCCATCGAGTTCCGCATCAACGCGGAGGATCCGGCCGAGGGCTTCATGCCGTCGCCGGGTCTGGTCACCCGGTGGGTGCCGCCGGGCGGCCCCTGGATCCGCCTCGACAGCCACGTGTACCAGGGCTACCAGGTGCCGCCGTACTACGACAGCCTGCTCGGCAAGCTCGTCGTCTGGGGGCGCGACCGCGAGGAGTGCCTGGCGCGGTCGCGCTGGGCGCTCGACCAGTTCCTCGTCGACGGCGTCAAGACGGTCATCCCGTTCCACCGGCTGGTGCTGGACCACCCGCTGTTCGTGGCGGGCGACGTCACCACGCACTTCATCGAGGACCACCTGGGCTGAGACGCGGCCGCGCCTCCCGCGTCAGTCGTGGTCGGGCGCGTCCGGCGGCACGGGGCGCACGGTGAACCCGGCGGCGCCGATCTGCGCGAGCAGCTGCTCCGCCGCCGGCTCGAGGAGCGCCGCGACGCTGCCTCCGTCAGCCCCCCGGCCGCTCAGCGTGATCGTGATGACGCGGGTGCTGCCGAGCACCTTGGCGCGAGACTTGACGTACACGGCCGGGTGCTGCTGTTCGGCGGCGTGCAGGACGTCGGCGATGGCCGACTCGTCCTGGAGCTCCACCTCCAGCGACCGCTCCTCGTAGTGCGCGTCCCCGAACACCTCGGAGATGAGGGGCTCGAGTGACTCGTCCACGATCGCCTTGAGCTCGCCGGGCACCCCAGGCAGGGAGACGATCCAGGCCCCGGCGCTGCGGCAGAGCACGCCCGGTGCCCCTCCGATGGGATTGACGAGCGGCTCGGCGCCGGCCGGCAGCCGGGCCATCTTGCGCCGGCTCTCGTTCAGCTCCGGGAACGGGACGAAGCCGGCGGCGAAGAAGTCCCGGTATCTCGCCGCCACCATGCGCTCGGCCTCGGCGTGCAGCTCCAGCGGGACCCCGAGGCCGAGGGCCACTCCCTCGAGGGTGCGGTCGTCGCTCGTCGGTCCGAGCCCGCCGACCGTGAACACGAGCGCCGGGCGCCGAGCCAGACAGCCCCTGAGCTCGGCGCCGATGGCCTCCACGTCGTCGCGGAGCATCACCGTCCGCCGCACGAGGCCGCCGAGGGCGGTGACCCGCGTGCACAGCCAGTTGGTGTTGGTGTCGAGCACGTCGCCGATGAGCACTTCGTTGCCGGCGGACATGATCTCGACGATCGGGGCGCCGGTCGGCGGGTCGACGGGTCCGTGCGTGGGGATGCGTCCGCTCATGGCGCCAGTTTCGCAGACGCCGGCCGGCGCCCGCAACGTACCGGGCTTGCGGAGGTGTCGATATACTCGAAAGGGTCACCGACGAGGAGTCGCCCGATGAAGCCCTTGACCATCGTCCAGCACGAACCAGACGACCCGCCGGGCAGCATCGCCGTCGCGCTCCGGGAGTTCGGTGCGCCCTTCGCCGTGTGTCGTCCGGACCAGGGCGAGGCGCTCCCGGCGTGGCCGGACGAGACCTCCGGGATCGTCAGCCTCGGCGGTGCCATGCACGTCACGGACACGCACAGGTATCCGTGGCTCAGTGACGAGATCCGTCTCATGCGCCGCATGGTGCACGAGGGAGCTCCCGTGTGGGGCATCTGCCTCGGCGCCCAGCTGCTCACCATCGCGACAGGAGGCGACGTCTACAGGCGCAAGCGTCCGGAGGTCGGGTGGACGAGGATCGAGAAGGTGCACGACGACCCGCTCCTGCGCGGCATCTCGTCGCCCTTCGTCGCCTTCAACTGGCACGAGTACTCCTGCAAGGTCTCGCCGACCTCGCACGTCGCTGCGCTCTGCGGCAACGGCGTGCAGGTGTTCCGCGCCGGCGGACGCTCGTGGGGCACCCAGTTCCACCCGGAGGTCGACGCTGCGATGGCACCGCACTGGGTGCGCGATGCGATCAAGGAGCAGAAGCAGCTGGGCGACGCGTTCGCCGCGGAGCTCCGCGCCGAGACCGAGGCGCGGCTGCCGGGCTACCCGGCCTTCTGCCGGCGCCTCACCGAGAACTTCCTGCGCACGGCGGGGCTCCTCGACCCCTGAGCCTTCGGCCTCTCGATCTCCGTACGCACGAAGGCGGCGCCGGGGAGCGCCGCCTCGTGCACCCGTTTCCGGGCAGCCCCTCGGGGAGAGGGGCCTGTGAAAGGAGCCATGGGGTGGTACCTGGAGGTACCCTGCGTGATGGAGGGGTGTGTGGAGGGGGACTCCATCACGCAGTCGGTATATTACCACCGCCTCGGCAGTTGAAACCACGCACGCAGTGTTAAGCAATGTGAAGACGCCGCCGATGAGGATGGGGACGGGAGGGGTGACGGTGTGGCGGACGAGCAGGTGAGCGGGCAGCCCAGGCGGCCGATGTTCGAGGTGGAGCGCGAACAGCGCTGGCGCATCTGGCTGCTCTTCGCGCTGCTGCTCGCGCTGACCTTCGGTTCGCTCTGGCTCGCCTGCCTGGTCGTGCTCGGCGCCGCGTGGCTGTTCGAGCCGGTGGTCGGCCCGCCGGTCTGGCTGTTCTCGCCGGCGGGCATCGCCATCCTGCTGGGCGCGGCGCTCGTCTTCTCGCTCGTCCACTGGGGGCTCTCGCAGGTCGGCGCGCGGGACCGGCTGCTCAAAGCCATGCACTGCCGGTCCCTGGATCCCGGCGACCGCTACCACCAGCGGCTCGCCGACATCGTGGCGGAGCTGCACATCGCCACCGGCGCGCCCCGCGTCGAGTGCGTCACCGTGCGCACCGTCGGCTTCAACGCCTTCGCCTTCAGCGACCTCCGCGGCGGCGCCGTGATCGGTGTGACGGAGGGGGCGCTGGCGCGCCTCTCGCGGCCACAGTTGCAGGCCGTGGTGGCACACGAGTTCGCCCACGTCCTCTCCGGCAGCTACGTCACCGCGACGGTCTCGTGCCTGCTGTTCGGCGTCTATTCGGCGCTGGCGGATACCCTCGACGGGATCGCGGATGCCGGGGCGGAGGCCGGCGCGGAGACGGTCGGCGAGACTGGGCTGGCTGCGATCGCGCTGTGGCCGCTGCAGTTCTCCTCGTCCGTCGTCAGCGCCGCCATCAGCCGCGAACGCGAGCGGCAGGCCGACCTCGCGGCCGCCCGGTACACGCGGGATCCGCTCGCGCTCGCCGAGGCACTGTGGATCATCGGGCGCCACCCCGGCGGCGCCGGCTCCATCCCGGAGGGCCTGGGTCCTCTGTGCATCCGCGCCACCGGGCCGGCCGGCAGGTCGCCGGCCCGGTGGCGCGACACCCACCCTCCGCTCAAGTCGCGCATCGCCGCCCTCCTCACGGTGGCGAACGTGTCGCCGCGGGACTTCGAGCGGCAGGTCGAGCAGGCCGACGAGCGGCACGCGCGGCGGGAGCACTGGTCGCCGGCGCCGCGACCGGCCGGCGGGTCCTTCGGGGCGCCGGCCTCGACTTCGTCCGCCGCGCCCGAGTCCGCTGCGTACGCGCCGGCCGGACACGCGCCGGATGCGCCGCCGACGGCCGCGCTGCCGATCGCCGCTTCCGGCGCCGTCCACGTCGCGCCGGCTCGTGCGACGGGGGGCGGTCCGCGCGCGGCCCGGGAGTCCGCCGGCATGCTCTGTCCGACGTGCGGCGTCCGTCTCGCCGTGGCGTCCTACGAAGGCATCGACGTGCTCGTCTGCGACGGCTGCGGAGGCCGGCTCGTGACCACCGGGCAGGTCGGCAAGCTGCTCGCCCGCCGGGAGGCGGCGTTCACGGACGAGCAGGAGCGCCTGGCGGATCTGCTCGCGGCGAACGGCAACCGGCTGCGCCGCGCCGCCGTCCTCGCCCGCGGGCGGCCCGGCGCGGCCCTCGTCGCCTGTCCCCGCTGCGACGCTCCCATGATGCGACGGCACTACAGCTACGAGTACGCGGTCGAGGTCGACCACTGCGCCCGTTGCGACCTCCTTTGGTTCGAGAAGGACGAGCTCGAGGCGCTCCAGATCCTGGTGGAGCGGCAGACAGGGTGACGAGCCCGCCGGGCCCGGGACGCGCGGGCGCGAGACGAGCTGGTCGCGCGTCTTGGACGCGACGGCGCGAGACGGACTGGTCGCGGACGCCGGCGGGGAGACAGCCTTCGCGGCGTCCTCTAGACTGGGGCATCGCACCCAACGCCCGGCTCGTGCGTCTCTCCCGTCGGTCCGCGCCGGCCGCCGGCGCCGTCTGCTCGCCAACGGCCCACATGACCTGATGAACGATCATGATCCCGACCCCGAAGGCCTCCCGGTAACGACCCTGCTCGCGGACCGCTACCGTCTCGTCTCCCTGCTCGGGAGCGGCGGGATGGCCGACGTGTACCTCGCCGAGGACGAGCGGCTCGGGCGGCGCGTGGCCGTCAAGGTGCTCAAGGCGCGGCTGGCTGCCGACGACGAGTTCCGCGAGCGCTTCCGGATCGAGGCACAGGCGGCAGCCAGCCTGAAGCACCCCAGCATCGTGGCCGTCTACGACCGCGGCACGGCCGACGGCGTGCCGTACATCGCCATGGAGTACGTGCACGGCGAGTCGCTCAAGCAGCGGGTGCGCCGCGACGGAGCGCTGCCGTCTAACGAGGCCGTGGACGTCGCGCTCAACGTGCTCTCCGCGCTCGCGGCGGCGCACGACCGGTCGATCGTCCACCGGGACGTCACCTCCTACAACGTGCTGCTGGAGGAGGGCGGTCGGGTGGTGGTCACCGACTTCGGCATCGCGAGGATGGGCGACTCGGCGCTCACGCACACGGGCGCCATGATGGGGACGTCGTCGTACCTCTCACCGGAACAGGCCCAGGGGCGCCCGGCAGACCGGCGCTCGGACCTCTACAGCCTCGGGGTGGTGCTCTACGAGATGCTGACGGGGAGGGTGCCGTTCCGCGGCGACACCGACGTCGCGGTGGCCATGCAGCACGTCTCGTGTGCGCCGCCCAATCCACGATCGCTCGCCCCCGGTGCATCCGAGGCGCTCGCCGCCGTGGTCATGCAGGCCCTGAGCAAGGATCCCGCGGACAGGTATCAGACGGCGGAGGAGTTCGCCGCCGCACTGCGGCGGACGCGCCGTCCCAGAGCCGCAGCCGGAGATTGCGCGATAGCCGCGGGTGCTCTGGCGACTCCCGACGCGGCCGTCGCCGCCGGCGCGCCGGCGGCGGACGTCGCGGCGGGCGGCGGCGCCTCGCCGGAGCAGTCCGTGCCGGCGACCGCGGTCGCCGCGGAGGCGCCGACCCGGTACCACGCCGGCGGCGGACAGGCCAGCGGGCTGCGTCCGCGCCGCCGGCCTCTCCGCCTGGCGGTCCTGACTCTCGTGCTCCTGGCGGTCGCCGCGGCCGGCGGGTGGGCGGCGTACACCTACCTGCTGGCTCAGGGTGCGACCGTCCCCGCGGTGATCGGCGAGCGGCGTGCCGTGGCCACCGCGGCTCTGCGAGACGAGGGCCTGCAGCCGGAGCTGCACTTCGTGTGGTCCGACAGGTTCGAGACCGGTGAGGTGGTGCGTCAGGCGCCGCGCGGCGGGACGAAGGTCGACGACGGGATCACGGTGGACCTGTGGGTGAGCCGCGGCCCGCTCCATATCCCGTCCCCCGACCTGGGCGGGCTCTCGGCGGACGCGGCGCGGGACCGGCTGGAAGCCGCCTCCCTCAAGTACAGGGGCCGCCGGGGCGCCTCCCGGACGGTGCCCACGGGGCAGGTCTTCCGTCAGGAGACCGCGGCGGGCGAGAGGGTGGAGCGTGGGGAGACGGTGACGTTCTGGGTGAGCAGCGGTCCGCCCAGGGTGGATGTGCCCGATGTGGTGGGCCTCTCACAGGGAGACGCCGTGTCGCTGCTCGAGGAGGCCGGGTTCGTCGTGAGCACGGATTACGTCGCCGGCTGGGGGGAGTTCCCCGGCACGGTGACGGCGCAGGACCCCGAGGCCGGCTCGCGGGGCAGGGCCGGCGACGAGGTGATCATCCAGGTGGCCGTGTTCTGACCCGCTTCGGACCGGCCGGCCACGGCGCTGTGAGTCGGCGTGGTCAGCCGGTACGTCCCGGCCGCGTGCGCGGCTCGACGGCCGGGAGCTCCCACGCATCCGGCCGGCGGGTGCTGAGGCCGCCGGGCACGGGGTGTCCGCCGGCGGCCGGACCGGCGGTGGCCGGGGCGGGCGCCGCGCGGCCTCCGGCCGGGCGCCCGCCGGTCTGGCGACCGCCGGTCTCGCGCCCGCCCCGGCCGTCCCGGCCGATAGCGTGCAGCAGGTCGGTGATGCGGTGCGCCACCACCGCGAGGCCGTGCTCCTCGTCGTTCTGCAGCTCGCCGTCGACGAGCAGGTACACGGCGTCCTTGAGGACCCGGCCGTACTTGAGGTAGACGTCGTTGAAGACCACCACCTGACCCAGCTCGGTCTCGTCCTCGAGCGTGAGGAACATGGTGCGGTGGCCGCTGCGGATCCAGGGCATCTGGGCGCGCTCGAGGACGCCGGCGACGCGCACCCGTGTGCCGTAACGCACGTCCGGCAGCCGCTCCATGGGTGTGACGCGCAGCGCCGCGGTCTCGTCGCGCACGAAGTGCAGGGGGTGGGCGCTGACGTTGAGGCCGAGCAGCTCGAGCTCGATGCTCACGCGCCGCTGCGGCGACCAGTCCGGCAGGAAGCTGAGCGGCCCGAACTGCTCGTCGAGAGCGAGGCGCGGCTGGTCGAGGCCCGAGCCGTCAGCCGGGGCGGCGAGCGAGGCGGGCGCCGACCTGGCGCCGGCGTAGAGCAACGGCACCTGCGCGACCAGCTCCTCGCGGCGCACACCGAGCGCGTCGAAGGCGCCGAGGCGCACCAGGTTCTCGGTGATCTCGCGGCTGACGCGCGTGCGCGCGACGAAGTCGGCCAGCGAGGTGTACGGCCGGGGCGGGCCGGCGGCAGGCCCGCCCGCCCCGGCCGCTCCGCCGGCAGATTCATGCACGCGCTCCCCGCGCCCCTCGACGATCGCCCGCCGCGCCGCGGCGCTCATCTCCTTGACGTAGGCCAGCCCCACGCGCAGCGCCGTGCCGTCCCGCTCGACCTCGAACTGCTCGCCGCTGAGGTTGACGTCCAGCGGCAGGACCTCGAGTCCGAAGCGCCGCGCGTCGTTGAGCACCACGCGCGGCGAGTAGAAGCCCATGGGCTGGTTGTTGAGGATGCCGGCGTAGAACTCGGCCGGGTAGTGTGCTTTGAGCCAGGCCGAGGCGTTGCAGACGATGGCGAAGCAGGCGGCGTGCGCCTTGTTGAAGCCGTAGGCGGCGAACCCGCGAAGCTGGCGGAAGACCTCCTCCGCGACCTCCCGCTCGACGCCGCGCTCCATGGCCTTGGCGACGAACGTGCGGCCGATCTCGTCCATCTCCTCCATGGAGCGCTCGTGGGTCATGGCGCGGCGCAGCATGTCGGCCTCGGCGAGGCTGAAGCCCGCGACCGCCGAGGCCACCTCGATGACCTGCT
>JAAZAR010000102.1 GCA_012514235.1 Actinomycetota bacterium | reverse complement strand
TCGCCCTGCTGTTCACCATCTTCGTGATGTTCAGCCTCAAGGGCGATCTCATCGTGCAGCTGCCGCTCGACGTCGTGCGCATCGCCATCCCTCTGCTGTTGTACTTCGTCATCATGTTCTTCGTGAGCTTCTTCTTCGGACGGCGCATCGGTGCCGACTACTCCAAGACGGCGACCCTGAGCTTCACCGCCGCCAGCAACAACTTCGAGCTGGCCATCGCCGTCGCCATCGCGACCTTCGGGCTGGACTCCGGCCAGGCCTTCGCAACCGTGATCGGGCCTCTGGTCGAGGTGCCGGTGCTGATCGGCCTCGTCAGCGTAGCGCTCTCCTTCGGACGCCGGTTCTGGGGGGTGACCGATGCCCTGGTGCCGCAGGCGATCGCGGACGGCTGCGACGAGGTCGGCTGCGGGGCGCTGGATGCCTCCCCCACCCATGTGACGAAGGGTCGCACGGACTGAGCTTCGACCCGCCCGCCGGCGACGGAGACCGAGGCCGCTGTCAGTGCGAGCAACTCTAGTTGACACCCAGTCCTGTCAACTAGAGTTGCTCGCATGAAGATGCAGCAAGGAGAGCTACCGGACCCGGCCGACGGCCTTGCCGCCGTTGTGGCCTTGCGCCGCCTGGCGGACGACCTCGAGGCGGCCGAGGTCGAGCGGGCCCTGCGCGAGGGCTGGACGTGGGCGCAGGTCGCCGAGGCGCTCGGCGTGACGCGTCAGGCCGTGCACAAGAAGTACGCCCGACGGCTCAACACCTCGGACACGAGCTCGAGGAGTACCGATGTTTGAACGCTTCCCTGCCCGATCGCGAAAGGTCCTCGAGCGGGCACGCCGCGAGGCCGCCGTGCTCGGCTCACAGGATCTCCAAGCCGAGCACATCCTGCTCGCCCTCACCAGCGACCCGGACCCCGTAGTGGCCGGCGTGCTGGCCGAGGCCGGACTGGACCGCGAGGCCGTACTCAGAGCACTCGATGCCCAGGAGGAGGCGGCCCTCGCGACTGTCGGCGTCTCCCGTGCCGCCTTCGGCCTGCCGCCTGCTCGGCCCCTCCGGCGAGAGCCTGGCTGGGCGACCACCAGCAAGCAGGCACTCGTGCGCGCGCAGCGCAGCGCCGCGGCGCGCCGCGACCGGAGCATCAGGCCCGCTCATCTCCTCCTGGGCGTGCTGCACGCGGAGGCCGGTGCGGTGCCCCGCCTCCTGGCCTTTGCGGGCGTCGACGGCGTCGAACTGACGACACGGGTGGAGGCGGCGTTGGACAGGGCCGGTTCCCCGAAGTAGAGCTGTCCGACCACCATCAGCGCGACTGCTCGAGCTCTCGATCAGCCCCACGCGCACCCGATCTACCGCAAGCGGATGGGCGCGCCGGGGGAAGCTGCTGAGGGGGCTCCTGAGCGTCTTCTGTGATCGCGTCGATGCGGAGCGCGCCGCCTCGTGGAGCGGCTACGACTACGCGATGGCGAGTTGACGTCGCCCGGCGGAGGAGGACCGGTCAGGTCCGCCGACGGCCTCCCGGACCGGTCCCGACGACACGCCCGATGGACTCGATCCGCCCCGTGAGGCAGCCGCGGCACATCTCGGCCGTCTCGTTGACGCACGCCTTGTCCGGATAGATCTCGTACTTCTCGCGGTACTCGGGCGGCGTGAGGTTCGGCATCACGATGTTCGCGCCGCGCTGCAGGCCCTGTTCGCGGCCGTCCACCCTGTTGATCGTCGCCAGGGCGGTCGTGCTGGGGATGTTGGCGTCCGGACACACCAGGCGCGCCAGGGCGACGACCTTGTACACCATGAGCTCGTCGCCCGGGACTTGCTCCTCCGGCGGCATCTCGGGGGTCCATCCCCCCACGCCGAGCGGCGTGCTCGGGTGCGAGATGTACGGCCCGATGCCGATCATGTCGAGGTCCAGCCCGCGGAAGAGGTCGATGTCGCCGGCGACGCTGTCGTAGCTCTGACCGGGGATGCCGACCATGATGCCGCTGCCGGCCTCGTAGCCGAGCCCCTGCAGCGTGCGCAGCATGGCAATGCGGTCGCTCAGTCGCCCCGGGAGACCGGGGTGGATGCGCCGGTACAGCTCGTCGTCGGAGGTCTCGAAGCGGAGGAGGTACCGGTCGGCGCCGGCCTCGCGCCAGGCGGCGAGGTCCTCGTCCGGCCGTTCGCCCAGACTGAGCGTGACGGCGAGGTCAGTCTCAGCCTTGATGCGGCGGACGATGTCGGCGATCCACCCCGTGCTCAGCCCGTAGTCCTCGCCCGACTGGAGCACGACCGTGCCCCAGCCCCAGTCCTCGGCATCGTGTGCACAGACGAGGATCTCCTCGGCGCTCATCCGGTATCGCTCGATCTCGCGGTTCTGCGCCCGCAGGCCGCAGTAGCCGCAGGCCCGGACGCAGTAGTTGCTGATCTCGATGAGGCCGCGGAGGTGGACCTCGTCGCCGACGTGGCGGCGACGAGTCTCGTCCGCCGCGGCCCACAGCGACTCGAGCCGGGCGGGATCGTCCTCGCGCAGCCACGCGAGGATGGCCGCCCGGTCGAGGCCTTCGGCGGCGGCGCTCACGGCCCGCCGCCCGAGATCTCAGCTTCCGCGCCGGTCAGCGTCGCGTCGACGCGCTCGAGCAGGTCGTCCAGGACGGTCTTGTCGGCCACGAGCGGCGGCGAGAGCATGAGCATCGCCGGGCCTCTGTCGTCTGCGCGCGTCATCAGTCCGTTCTGCTTCAGCAACCGAGGCAGCAGTTCTCGGCACACGGCCGCCTTCTCCTCCGGGTCGAGCTCGCGGCCGGTCTCCCGGTCGCCCATGATCTCGATACCCCAGAAGTAGCCCGCACCCCTCACCTCCTTCACGATCCTGTGCCGGGCGGCGAGCTCGCCCAGCCCCTGCCGCAGGTGCGGCTCGAGCGTGAGGACGTTGCCGAGGACGTCCTCGTCCCGGAGGGCGGTGATGTTGGCGACGGCGACCGCCGTGCAGAGCGGGTGGCCGCCCCAGGTGACGCCGTGCGTGAACATGCCGGTGGTGTCCAGCAGCCGGTCCATGAGCTCGCCGCGGACGATCATGCCGCCCAGCGGCGCGTACGCCGACGTGACCCCTTTGGCGAAGGTGATGAGGTCCGGCCTCGCCCCCACCCGCAGGGAACCGAACCAGTGGCCGAGCCGCCCGAAGCCGCAGATGACCTCGTCGGCGCACAGCAGGATGCCGTATGTGTCGCACAGGTGCCTGAGCTCCGTCCAGTAGCCGTCGGGCGGCACCAGCACGCCGCCGACGTTCTGCACCGGCTCGGCGATGAGCATGGCGATCGTCTCCGGACCCTCCTCGAGGATGGCCTCCTCGATCGCCTTGATGCACGGAGCCTGTCCGGCGGCGACCTCGTCCTCCCGCTCCCACCCCAGCGTGTTCGGAACGTGGCGGAACCAGGGCAGCAGCGGCTGGAACGGGGCCCGGAACTGCGGGATGCCGGTCGCCGACAGAGCGCCGAGCGTGGTGCCGTGGTAGGCCATGCGCCGGCTCAGGACCTTGGTCCGCTGCGGCTCGCCGTTCGCCTGGTGGTACTCGCGAGCGAACTTGATCGCCGACTCGTTGGCCTCGGACCCGGAGTTGACGAAGAAGACGACGTCGAGCCCCTCGGGCGCGAGGCCGGCGATCAGGGCGGCCGCCTCAGCCGCAGGAGGATGGGCGGCCGCCCAGTTCGTCGCGAACGAGAGCCGGCGCATCTGGTCGGCCGCGGCCTCGGCGATGTCGGCGCGGCCGTGCCCGATGTTCACGCAGAAGAGCCCGGCAAGGCCGTCGAGGTACCTCCGGCCGTGGTCGTCCCAGAGGTAGCAGCCCTCGCCGCGCTCGATCACAAGGAGCTCCGGGCTGCGCCACGCCGTGGCGCGGGTGAAGTGCTTGCCGAGGTGGGCGCGCGCCTTGTCGCGGACGCTCCTGCCCGCGCCCTCGCCGATGCCCGACGTGCCCGGTGTGCTCACCGTGCACCCGCCGGCTGCTTCGAGAAGTTGGCGACGTCGAGGTGCTGGTAGCGCTCGAGGTAGCGCCGCGGGGTCTTGAGGGCGTCGCGGCGGAACGGCTCGGCCAGCTCGTCGGGATCGACCATGACCTCGACGACCGTGGGACGGCCGGAGGCGAACGCCGAGCGATACGCCTCGGCCAGGTCTCCGGGCTCCTCGACGCGGACGCCGTCCGCGCCCATGGCACGCGCGATGGCGGCGAAGTCGAAACCGCCGATCTCGTGTCCGATGTTGGCGCCGATGAAGCGGTCGTCGTAGTAGTCGATCTGGTTCTTCTTCTCCGCGCCCCACTGCCGGTTGTTGAACACGCAGGCCACGACCGGGAGGTCCTCCTCGACCGCCGTCATGACCTCGTGGAGGCTCATGCCCCAGGCGCCGTCGCCGATGATGGCGGCCACCGGGCGGTCGGGCGCCGCGACCTTGGCGCCGAGCGCGCCCGGGTACGCGAAGCCGCAGTTGCCGAACCCGAGCGCGGGCAGGAACGAGCGCGGCCGGTCGAACTTCATGTACGCGTTGGCGACCGAGCAGATGTTGCCGATGTCGCTCGTCACGATCGCGTCGTCGGGGAGCGCCGCCGCCAGCTCGGCGAGCGCCCGCCGCGGGCTGATGGGACTCGCGTCGGACCGCGACCAGGACGCCAGCTCCTCCGTCCAGGCGCTCTTGGCGGCGCGGATCTCGGCGAGGCGGGCCGGGTCGACGTCCCTCTCGCCCTGACGGGCGACCAGGCGGCCGAGGAGCGCCTCGGCGGCCGCCTGCGCATCGCCGAGAATGCCCACGGCCAGCGGCTTGATGCGGCCGACCTGGCGCCAGTCGATGTCGACCTGGATGATCTTGGCGTCCTTGGGGAAGTAGTCGAACCCGTACTGGGGCAGGTTGCCGAACGGATTGAGGCGGGTGCCCAGGGCGAGCACCACGTCGGCCTTCGAGAGCAGCGTCATCGCCGCCTTGGACCCCTGATAGCCGATGGGACCCACGGCCAGCTCTTCGGTGTACGGGACCGCGTCGTTGTGCTGGTAGGAGGTCGCGATGGGTGCGCCGAGCTGGCGCGCGAGGCGCACCACGACGTCGGCGCAGCCGGTCTCCGTCACGCCGAGGCCGGCCAGGATCACCGGGCGCTCGGCGGCGGCGAGGACGCCGGCCGCCTGGTCGAGGGACTCGGCGTCACCGGGACCGCGCCTGGCCGCGCGATACTGCTGCGGCTCGAGGATCGTGTAGTCGGCCTCGCCGTAGAAGAAGTCGCGCGGCACGTCGATCTGCACGGGACCGCGCTCGGCATAGGCCGCGCGGATCGCGGTCCGGAACGCCTCCGCGATGCGGTCGTGCCGGTTCACCTGGATCTGGAACTTGGTGACGGTGCTGAAGATCGGGAGCTGCTCGACCTCCTGGAAGCCGTCGAGGCCGCGGAACGCGCTCATCGACGACGGCGTGAGGAGGATCACCGGCGAGTGCGCGTGGTAGGCAGCGGCGATACTGGTGACCATGTTGGTGATGCCGGGGCCGTTCTGCCCCGTGCACATCGTGGCGCGGCCGGTCACCCGCGCGAAGGCGTCGGCCATGTGCGCAGCCGACTGCTCGTGCCGGACCGGGAAGAAGCGGATCCCGGCCGCGGGGAACAGGTCGAGCGCATCCATGTAGGCGGACCCGACGATCCCGAAGACTTCGGTCACGCCTTCGACGCGGAGGGTCTCGACCATCGCTTCGCTGGCGGTCATGTACGTCACGCTGCATCAACTCCTGTGCCTCTGACGGCGCCCGTCCCGTCGGTGCGGGCGCCGCTCTGGATGTGTGGGATCAGGACGTGGCGCCGATCTTGGCGCTGATCTCTGCGCGCAGGGCGCCGAACTCCGGCATGAGCAACGCCTCGCTCACGCTGTCCGTCTGACGCGGCAGGCGGATCTCTGCGTTGTAGACGATCCGCCCGGGCCGCGGACTGAGCACGACCACCCGGGTGCTGAGGAACACGGCCTCCTGGACGCTGTGGGTGACGAAGACGATGGACTTGCCGGTCGCCTTCCAGATCTGCTTGAGCTCCTGCTGCAGGCGCTCCCGGGTGAGCGCGTCGAGAGCGCCGAACGGCTCGTCCATCAGGATGATGGCCGGGTCGTTGGCGAGCGCCCGGGCGATGGCGCAGCGTTGCTGCATGCCCCCCGAGAGCTCGTAGGGCCGCTGGTCGGCGACGTCGGAGAGGCCGACCATCTCGAGGTACCGGTCCGAGATCTCGCGGCGCTCGGCGCGGGCGACGCCGGCGAGCCGGGGGCCGATCTCCACGTTGCCGCGCACGGTGAGCCAGGGGAAGAGCGTCGGCGCCTGGAACACCATGCCGCGGTCCCTGCCGGGCCCGGTCACGGGCGACCCGTTGATCTCGACGGAGCCCTCGGTGGGCGTGAAGAAGCCGCCGATGAGCTTGAGCAGGGTCGTCTTGCCGCACCCCG
>JAAZAR010000028.1 GCA_012514235.1 Actinomycetota bacterium | reverse complement strand
GATGAGCTGCTCGGCGTAGAAGGGCGAGAGCAGCGCCGCCATGTCCTTGATGCAGATGGAGTCGGCGCCCATCTCGACGAGCCGGCGGGCGACCTCCACGTAGTGGTCGAGCGAGTGCACCGGCGAGATCGTGTACACCACGGCGCCCTGGAAGTGCTTGCCGGTCTCCTTGATCGCGGCGGCGGCCGTCTCGTAGTTGCGGACGTCGTTGAGGGCGTCGAACACGCGGAAGACGTCCATGCCGTTCTCCGCCGCCTTGTACACGAACCGGCGCACGATGTCGTCGCCGTAGTGCCGGTAGCCGACCAGGTTCTGGCCGCGCAGCAGCATCTGCAGCGGCGTGCGGACCACGTGACGCTTGATGAGGCGCAGGCGCTCCCACGGGTCCTCGTCCAGGAACCGCAGCGAGGCGTCGAACGTGGCCCCTCCCCAGCACTCGAGCGAGTGGAACCCGATGGAGTCCATGAGCTCGAGGATCGGGATCATGTCGGACGTCTGCATCCGCGTCGCCCAGAGCGACTGATGCCCGTCACGAAGGGTGGTGTCGGTGATGCGGACCTGGCGCGCGCGCATTGTCCTCCTCCCCGGGCGCTCAGGCCCGGCCCAGGTACTCCCCGCTGCGGGTGTCGACCTTGACCTTCTCGCCTTCCTCGATGAACAGCGGCACCTGGATGGTGACGCCGGACTCGAGGGTGGCGGGCTTCGTGGCGCCCTGGGCCGTGTCGCCGCGCACTCCCGGGTCGCTCTTGGTGATGGTGAGCTCGACGAAGTTCGGCGCCGCGACCTCGAACGGCTCGCCGTTGAGGTACATGAGCTCGACCTCCATGTTCTCGACGACCCACTTGAGCGCGTCCTCGGCCATGGCCGGCGGCACCGAGACCTGCTCGTAGGTCTCGTTGTCCATCAGCACCACTTCGCCGTCGGTCGAGTAGAGGTACGCCATCTTGCGCGACTGGGTGTGGATGCGGTCGAACTTCTCGCCGGCGCGGAAGGTCTTGTCCAGCACCGCGCCGGTGGCGATGTTGCGTACCTTGGTGCGCACGAACGCCCCGCCCTTGCCGGGCTTGACGTGCTGGAACTCGACGATGGTGAACGGCTGCCCGTCGATCTCGATGGCCATGCCGGTCTTGAACTGGTTGGTGTTGACGACGTCTGCCATGTGGTCCTACTCAGGGGTCGAGGGGGTCGGTCTGCACAGTAGTAGGCCATGATACCGCAAGGCCGGGCGGCGGAGCACTCGAGGGGGTGCTCCTATTCCACGACCTCCAGGTCCTTCGGCAGCCTGGTGAGGCGCTCGCAGCCGGCGGGCGTGACGAGGACCGTGTCCTCGATGCGCACGCCGACAAGCCCCTCCACGTACACTCCCGGCTCGACCGTGCAGACCATGCCGGCCTCGAGCCGGTCGCCGCGCACGCGCCCGAGCGCCGGCGCCTCGTGGACCTCGAGCCCGACGCCGTGGCCGGTGCCGTGCCCGAAGCGGTCGCCGTAGCCGGCCGCCTCGATCACGGCGCGGGCGGCCGCGTCGACGTCGCTGCGGCCGTGCGCGCCGGCGCGCACGGCCTCGAGGCCGCCGAGCTGTGCCCGCAGCACCGTGTCGTAGATGTGGCGGAGCTCCTCAGACGGCTCGCCGGCAGCGTACGTGCGCGTGATGTCGCTGCAGTAGCCGTCGACGCGCGCGCCGGTGTCGATCACGACCAGGTCACCGGCGCGGATGACGCGCTCGCCCGGAAGCGCGTGCGCCTGCGCGCCGTGGTCGCCGGCGGCGACGATGGCCGGGAAGGCCTCCCCCTCGGCGCCCAGGCGGTGGTACTCGGCCCGCAGGTCCCAGGCCACGTCGCGCTCGCGGCGGCCGACGAGGCCGCGGCCGACGACGAGGCCGAGGGCCTCGTCGGTCACCGCGGCCGCCCGCCGCATGACGGCGATCTCGGACTCGTCCTTGACGGCACGCTGCCGCGTCACCGCCTGGCCCACGTCCCTCAGCGGCCCGTCGTACCGGCTCCGCAGGCGCCGGTACGACGCATGGCTGAGCTGGGCTCCCTGGTAGCCGAGCCTGGCGCCGGACCCGAGGACTCGCGCGGCTTCGCGCGCGCTGTGAACCAGCAGCGGCTCCGACGTCACCTTGCTGAGCTCGGCGCCGCTCACCTCCTCGTGCACCTGCTCCCAGAAGCGCGAGTCGGTGCACAGCAGGGCGGCGTCCGGGGCGACGACCAGCGTGGCGTCTTCCCCGCGAAAGCCGGTCAAATACCGGACGTCCACGGGGTCGGTGACGAGCACCCCGTCGACGCGCAGCTCCTCCAGCCGCGCCCGCAGCCTGTCGAGCCGCGTCGTCACGCCCGTCTCCTCTCCTCGACCAGCCCGGCCAGCTTCTCCAGCGCCTCGACGTACCCCGCCGCCCCCTTGCCGCGCACGCGCACGTCGACGACATCGGCGATCACCGAGGTCCGGCGCCACTCCTCCCGCTGGTCGATGTCGGAGAGATGCACCTCGGCGACGGGCGCCTCCACGAGCTCGAGTGCGTCGTGCAGCGCGTAGCTGTAGTGGGTCCAGGCGCCGGGATTGATGATCGCGGCGTCGGCGGCGTCGATCACGATCTGATGCAGCTTCTCGACGAACTCCCCCTCGTGGTTGGTCTGGAAGCTGCGCACGGTGAACCCGTAGGTCTCGCCGTGTCGCGCCACGTACGCCTCGAGCTCCGCCAGCGTCATGGTCCCGTACACGGCCGGGTCACGGCGGCCCAGCATGTCGAGGTTCACCCCATGCAGGAGCCAGAGAGTCTTCACCGCTCGCGCAGCCACTCGACGACCTCCAGTTCGAGTTCCGGCGGGACGCGCACGCCGAGGACGGGGAACCCGGGACGGCGCAGGAGCACGTACGGCACGCCGTCCTGACCCGCCTTCTTGTCGCGACCGATGAGATCGCAGACGTCCCGGGCACGCGCCTTCGTGAGACGGCCGGGAAGCCCGAGGCCGTCGAGCAGCTCGTGCCCCATCCGCTCGTCGGCCTCGGGCAGCCCGGCGAGCTCCCGCGAGAGGCGCAGCGCCGCGTGCAGGCCGAGCGCCACGGCCTCACCGTGCGAGAAGCGCCGGAACGCCGTGGCGGCCTCGATGGCGTGGCCGACGGTGTGGCCGAAGTTGAGCACGGCGCGCAGCCCCGACTCCCGCTCGTCGCGCTCCACCACGCCGGCCTTGTACTGGATGGACCCCGCCACGAGTTCCTGGGTGACGGCGGCGGCGGAGAGCGGCGCGCGGACGAGCTGCCGCACGCGCCGCAGCACGGCGCTGCCGGCGAGTAGACCGTGCTTGGCGACCTCCGCCGCGCCGCATCGCAGCTCTCGCGGCGGCAGCGTGTCGAGCGTCCGCAGGTCGGCGAGCACGAGACTCGGCTGGTAGAACGTGCCCACGTAGTTCTTGCCGGCGCGGAAGTCCACGGCGACCTTGCCCCCGACGGAGGCATCCACCTGTGCGAGCAGCGTCGTGGGGACCTGCACGAACCCGATGCCGCGCTGGTAGGTCGCCGCGACGAACCCGGTAAGGTCGCCGACCACCCCTCCGCCGAGCGCGACCAGCGTGTCGCCGCGCCGCAGGCCCCTGTCGTAGAGCACGCCGTACAGCTCCTCGGCGCGGGCGAGGCTCTTCTCCTGCTCGCCGGCCGGCAGGATCACCTGCGACGCGGCGAGGCCGGCGTCGGCGAGGCTGCGCCGCACCCTCTCGAGGTACAGCGGAGCGACGTTCTCGTCGCAGACCACGACCGCCTGCCCCGCGCCGCGCGTCTTCATCACGAGCCCGCCCAGCTCGCCGAGCACGTCCCGCCCGACCGCGATCGGGTAGGTGCGGGAGGCCGTGCGGACGGTGAGGCGCCTCACCGTGCGCCCCCTTCCGCCCGGGCACGGGCGCCGTCGTCCGCCAGGGCGGCGGCGATGCCGGCGGCGACCGCCGCCGGGGTCCCCACGGCGTCGGCCACGTGCGTCGCGACGTCCCGGTAGAACGGCTCGCGCGCCGCCAGCAGGGCCGTGAAGGCCGTCCTGTCCGCGGCCAGCGGCCGGACGGCCTCTCCCTTGGCAGTGACGCGCGCCCACAGGACCTCGACGGGCGCGGTGAGCCAGACGACGTGCGGGAGGCGCGCCAGCGCCGCCCGCACATCGTCGCTCAGGACCGCGCCGCCTCCCAGCGCGAGCACGCACGGCCGCTCGAGCGCCTCCTCGACGGCAGCCGTGACCACGCGCGCCTCCAGCGCCCGGAACCCGACCTCCCCGCGCTCCTTGAAGACCTGGTCGATGGGCCCCGCCTGGGCCACGACGAGGTCGTCCGTGTCGACGAAGGGGAGTCCCCAAGCGGCGGCGAGCTCGCGCCCCACCGCCGTCTTGCCGGCGCCCATGAACCCGACCAGGGCGACCGCCGCCGGCTCCGCCCGCCTCTCGTCCATCACGAGGTCAGCGCTCCCGGATCCGCCGCCGGTACGCCTCGACGGCGGCGGCGAGGTCGCCCGCCGTCGCGCCGCCGAACCGCTCCAGGGCGGCGTCGGCCAGCTCGAGCGCGACCACGGCCTCGAGCACGATCCCGGCAGCCGGGACGGCGCAGACGTCCGAGCGCTCGAAGCGCGAGGCGACCGGGCGGTGCGTGCCCATCTCCACGCTGCCGAGCGGCTCGCGCAGCGTGGAGATGGGCTTCATCGCCGCCCGCAGCACGATCGGCGCCCCCGTGGAGATGCCGCCCTCGATGCCGCCGGCGCGGTTGCTCTGCCGCCCATACCCCTCATCCGCATCGTGCACGATGGGATCGTGGACCTGGCTGCCCGGCCGCGCCGCCGCCTCGAAGCCCACCCCGAACTCGACGCCGACGATGGCGGGGACGCTGAGCACGGCGCGAGCCAGCCGGGAGCGGAGGCGCAGGTCGCCCTGCACGTAGGACCCGACCCCGGGCGGATAGCCGAAGACGAGCATCTCGACGACGCCGCCGACCGTGTCGCCCGCCTCCGCCGCCGCATCGATGGCGGCGATCATCCTCCGGCCCGCTCCTTGGTCACGGCAGCGCACGGGGCTCGCCTCGACGCGGTCCACGTCGTCCAGGCTCATCCCCCGCGTCGCCTCGACGCCGCCGATGGCGACCACGTGGCTGACCACCCGGGCGCCGATCTCGGAGAGCAGCGCCTTGACGACCGCCCCGCAGGCGACCTTCGCGGCGGTCTCGCGGGCGCTGGCGCGCTCGATGACGTCACGGATGTCGTCGAGCTCGTACAGGAGGGCGCCGCCGAGGTCGGCGTGCCCCGGACGCGGCACGTCCACACGCTCGGGGCCCGGCACCCCTGCCGAAGGCGCCTCGACCGCCAGGACGTCGCCCCAGTTGGCGGCATCGCGGTTGGGCACGAAGAGCGCGAGCGGCGCGCCGGTGGTCCTGCCGTGACGCACGCCGCCCAGGACGCGCACGCGGTCCTGCTCGATGCTCTGGCGCTCGCCGCGGCCGTAGCCGCTCTGGCGACGGCCGAGCTCGGCGTCGATGGCGGAGACGTCGACGCGCAGGCCGGCCGGGCACCCGTCCAGGATCGCCGTGAGGCCCGGCCCGTGCGACTCGCCGGCGGTGAGATAGCGGAGTCTGCTCATGCTCCTACCTTATCCGCGCCGCGCGCGCAGGCACAAGGCGAGCGTGCGCGCGGCGCACGCCCATCGGACTCTTCCCGGCACACGCCCATCGGGCGGCGTACGCGCGGCGGGGCGGCCGTGGCCGCCCCGCCGCGAAAGGACTCTTCGAGACGCCGGCTACTTGACGACCACCTGGCCGGCGTGCAGCGTCAGCGTCTGATCGCCGTGCAGGATCTTCACGGTCTGGGCGTTGACGTTGATGGCCAGTACCTCGATCTCGCCCCACGAGGTGCTGAAGACGTCGCCCTGGCGCTTGTCGGAGTACGTCTTGCCGTCGACCTCGAAGGTGACGACGGCGACGCCGCCCTGGCTGTTGATGCTGAGCACGCTGATGTTGTGGTTCGCGGTGCTGCTGCCACCGCCGCCGCTCCCGCCGCCGCTGCTGCTCGCGCCGATGGACCTGACGGAGATGTCGTAGGACACGCCCGACTCGAGCGTGACGCGCACGGCCTCACCGAGATTGACGGAGAACGACTTCTCTCCATTCTCGAGCGCTCCGTCGATGACCTGGAAGCTCACGTCGCCGGAGGTCACCCCGGTCACCGTGAACTCGGCCGCCGAACCACCCGGCACCTTGTCGCCCTGCGTGACGGTGTAGTTGGTGCCGTCGACCTTGATCTTGGCGGACAGGTTGGTGGGCGCCGCCGTGCTGGTCGCGTCGGGATTCGGCGAGGCCGTAGAAGCGGCCGTGGCCCCCGGCGTCGGGAACGGGATGAAGGGGTCTTTGCTGGTGAACCGGTCGAGCAGCGGCTGCTCCCGGGCCGGGTCCGCGGCCGCCAGGGTCGCCTCGCCGTCGTCCGAGTACAGGCCGGAGGCGCTGGTCTCGACGCCGCCGGGCGAAGCCCCGACGGCGTCGCCGGCAGCGCCGCTGCCGGCGAGGGCGACGGCCAAAGCGAGCGCCGCGCCCACGATGAGCGCGATCGAGACGTAGGTCAGCAGGCGCCGGTTGTGGCTCATTGTGCACCTCCAGCGGCCGCAGTCTGCGTCGTCCCGCCCCAGAGATAGGCGTTGAGACCGACGGTGACACTCAGCTCAGGCGACGACCCCGCCGCCGCGGTGCTCTCCGGCGTCATCTGCAGCGTAGTGACCTGCAGGAGGCGACCCGTGACGCGGAAGCTCGCGTTGCGGAAGGCGACGTACTCCTCGAGCCGGTAGAGGAAGTCCTCGACGTCGAAGTAGCGGCCTTTGACGGTGAGCGTCAGGTTCTGGATCCCGAACGGGTTGCCCGGCGTCGTGGTGTTGCGTGCGATGCTCGTGACGGCGACCCCGGAGGCCTCCGCCGTCTTGGTGAGCTCGATGATGAGACCGGGCACGCCCTCGGCGGACGGCAGCATCTTGCCGAGCCGCACGATCTCCGCGCGAGACTGCGGCGCCGTCTTCTTGTAGGACTCGAGCTTGACGACCTCCTGCTGGGCGATCGACAGCTCGCTCTGCGCCGACTGGACCTGCTGGTCGAGGTCGCTCAGCTCGCTCTGCTTGGGGTTGAAGAGCAGGAAGTACCAGGCGACCACGAGGACGACGGCGACGACCGCAGTGATGATGTAGACCTCTCTGCCTCGAGCTGTCACGGCGCCACCTCCTGCAGCTGCGTCGTGGGTGGCTGCGTCGTGTACGGCCGCAGCCTCGTCGTGATGGTGAACTGCACGAAGGACTCGGAGGGCGCGCCGCCCTCGGTGGTGGCGCCGGCCGTCTGCTCGGTGGAGTTGGTGAGGATGATGTCCGTGAGCTGCGGGATGAGGCCGAGCCGGGTCATGAACTCGGCCACGTCACGGTGCTCCTCCGTCAGGCCGCTCAACGTGATGTCGGCCGTGCCGGCCGGCGCGGCGGCGCCGTCTTCGGCAGCGCTGCCGGGCAGCATGGTCGGCGGCACGTTGGCCTGCAGCGACTGCAGACGCACGTTCTCCGGGATCACGAGACTGAGCTCCTGCAGCAGGATCGAGAACGGCACGCTGGACTGGTAGATGGCCTTGGCCGTCTCGGTCATCGCCGTGCGCTGCGACTGCAGCGCCGCGTACGGGCTCAGCTCGGCGATCTTCGCCTGCTCCTCAGCGATATCGGCCTGGATCGCGTTGAGCTCGTCCTGCCTCGCGTTCACGTCCGTCTGGTACTTGACGTAGACGAGCCCGAGCACCACGACGACGGCCACCAGGATGAGGATGGCCCAGATGAGCCCCCTCTCCCGTGACGCCTTGACCCGCTCTTCTTGCGGGAGGAGATTGATGCGCTTCATTGGCCTACTCCTCGTCCTCGAAGGCCAGGCCGAGGGCTATCGCAAGACGCGGGGCGATGAGCTCGAGCTCCTGCTGGGGGAGTTTCGACTTGTTCTCGGCGATGTATTGCAGCGGGTTCCCGAGGGCGACCGGCAGATGCAGGGCGCCCGTGAGGTAATCGGTCATGTTGCGCGTGAGCGCGCCCTCGCCGCTGATGAGGATCCGGGCGATCGGCGCGTCCTGCTGCAGCGAGTGGTAGTAGTCGATGGAGCGGCGGATCTCGTCGGCGAACCCCTCGCAGCTGTCGTCGAAGACCTTGTGGACCTCGCCGACCGTGGCCTCCTCGAGGTCGGCCGCGGCGGCGGCGCTGCCGGAGAGGCCGACCGTGAGGCGCAGGAGGTCGGCCTCCTGATGGTCGACGCCGCGGTTCTGCATCACCGACTGCACGAGGGACTCGTAGCCGAGGTTCACGACGCGCGTGAAGTGCGGCTGCCCGCCCGAGGCGACGACGATGTTGCTGATGCCGGCGCCGATGTTGATGAGGGCGCTGGCGCCGTCCGCCTGCGGCGCCCCCTGGTCGACGAAGGCGACCGGCGGGGCGACGGACCGCATGAGCGCGAACGCCTGCAGGTCGATGCCCTCGATCGTGAGCCCGGCCTTCTTGGCCACCTGCATGAACTGCTGCACCATGTCGCGCTGGGCCGCCACGATGAGTACCTGCTGGCGGCCCGCACCCTCCCCTTCGCCGGGCGTGGTCGAGAGGACCTGGTAGTCGAGGATGGCCTCGTCGAGCGGGATGGGGATGGCTTCCTGAGCCTGGAACTCGATGGCGGCGCGCAGCTCCTTGGGGTCGATGATGGGGAACTCCATGGTGCGCACCACGATCTTCTGGTTCGCGATGCCGACCGAGAACCGCTTGCCGCTGAAGCCCGCGCTCTTCCAGAACGTCTTGAGCTCGGCGGCCAGACCATCGATGTCGACGACCTCGCCCTCGAACATGAGACCGTCAGGCAACGCCTTTGTGGAGACCGCCGTGAGGGTGTGCCCCTGGCGGCCCGTCCTGATCTGGGCACCGACCAACGACGCCTGTTCGATGTCGATGCCGACGCGCACCGCGTTCATGGCCATACTCGCCCCTAAGCTTGCCTTGCCCTAGCGCCAGTGTCGGCACCCTCGCGGGATACCTTTAGGCACTCGTTTCGACAGGTCGACACGAAGCCCCTGCCCCCGGCATCAGGGATACTAACCCTCTCACAAATCGAGAAGCGCGTACAAGAAGTTCGCGCTCCGCAGCTTCCAATCCTCCCTGACTCACCCGCCTCGCTCAACCACGGTCGGCGCGGAGGCGCCGCTGAGCGGCGCGGACCGCCAATCCGGAGGCACCGCGACGGCCGTCGGCGCCTCGACCGAGAGCGAACCGGCGTGCAGCGGCCCCGCCAGCACGAACGCCCCCCGGACCGTGAGCCGCCCGCGCACCACGAGCCCGCCGTCGAACTCCACCGTCGACCCCGGCCGCCCCACCACGGCGTCGCCGGGGACCACGAAGAGGAGACGACCGGCGGCCGGTGCTGCGGAGCCCTCGATCACCACCTCGTCGACCGCCGGAAGCAGGAAGCAGCGGCCGCCGTAGGTCAGACCGCCGGCCGGCGGCGGCACCGAATCCAGCGTCACCGTGGCGTCCTCGTACCAGTCGCCCAGCGGCGCGCCCGCCGCCCCGGTCGCCGCGAACAGCTCGGCGGACGGGCCCTCGAGCCACTCAGGCACGACCGGCTGGCCGGCGTGGCGGTCCGTGTCGTCCGGGAACTCGGCGGCCGCGTCGTCCTCGTGGATCTCGGCGCCCCGCGCGTGGATCCCGGCGCCTCCATGGACCGCGGCGACCGGGAACAGGTCGCCGCGGACCGCGTCCGCCGGCCGTCCGTCGGCCGTGACCGCACCGGCGGCCGCGAACCGCACGTGCTCGCGGCCGCGAAGGCAGCCGCCCACGGTGACGCCGCTCCCGGAGACGACCAGCTCGTCGGCGATCTCGGCGTCTCCCTCGCAGGTGACGCCCGACGCCCACTGCTCCACGCCCAGCTCCAGGGTGAGCTGCTCGCGGCGCCGGGCGGCGCCCCAGGTCGACTCGATCACGAGGTCGACGCGCGGCGCCTCCACGCCGGCCGGCGCCGCCGCCGGCGACCACGCCGCCCGCCAGGCGCCTCCGGCGCCGTCCGCGCCCGACGCGCTTCCCGCCGTCTCGGCGGGGCGCCAGCGCAACGCCGCAGAGGCGGCCGTGAGCGCACGAGCGTTCAGCGCCGCCGCGCGCCAGGCCGACGCGTCCGACCGCCCGACCGCCTGCATGCCGTTGACAGCCGCGACCATGACCAGCGCGAACGTGGCGGCGAGCACGGCGACCAGGATCGCAGCGAGCATCGCGTACCCGGCTGAGGACCTCGCCCGCCTCACGGCGTCCTCGCTGCGACGAAGAAGGTGCGCTCCTGCAGGCACGAGCCGACCGTGACGGCCAGATCGACGCGCACCCCGCGGACGGCGGCCCAGTGGCCGGCCTGCATGTCCCCGCCGGCCACCAGCCCGCCGTCGTCCATGACGTAGGCGACCGCGAACCCCGTCACGTGGTCGCCCAGATAGGTGCCGGAAGCGTTGCGCCAGAGCACGCCGCGCGAGGGGTCCCAGACGACGAGCACGTGCTCTTCCGCCACGTCCGGGCGGTCGTGCCGGAGCGCAAGAGCCCGAGCCGGATGCTGCCCGGTCGGCGGCCCGACGGCTACCGCCGCCGCCACGTCACGCATCACGGCGCGCGTGCACGCGGCCGCGATGGTCGTGGCCTGGGCGCGGTCGTCCGCGCGGTGGGCCACCGCGGCGACGTTCCACAGCCAGCCGAACGTCGCGGCCAGCACGGTCCCCGTGACCGCCGCGGCGATCAGCAGCTCGATCAGCGTGAAGCCCCTCGCCTTCACGGGGCGCTCTCCGGAGCGATGGCCGGCGGGAGGGCCGAGAGGACGAGCCGCACCGACCTCGCTCCCGCCGGGGCGACGGCGGACACCACGACCTCGAGTGCGGGACCGGGGATCGCTGCGCTGCCCTCGGCGTCCCAGCCCGTCACGTCGTCCGGCAGCAGACGAGGGCCGTCGGGGCCGCACAGGAACCACGCAGTGCAGCGGACCTCCGTGCCGGCCTCGTCCCAGACGCTGATGAAGGACCCCGGCTCGTCCGCGGGGTCGGCGCCTGCCCCCGCGTACCTGGCCGCGGCGGTGTTCTTCCACGCCACGGCGTGCGGGAACACGGCCGCGACGAGGTCTGCCGGCTGGTCGCCTGCAGCACTCGGGAGCACCGGCGCGCAGAACGGCAGCGAGCGCAGGCACTCGGCGACGCTGCGGACGGCTCGGTCCGCCTCCATCGTGCGCTCGAGGCGCGCGCTCGCCCGCGCGGCGGCGCCGACGCTGAGCGAGACCGCGGTGACCGTCGCGAGCACGAGCCCGGCCGAGATCACGGCCTCCAGCAGCGAGAAGCCTGACGCCCCCCGCCTCGCCAGTCCCGCCGCCTTGATCATGAGCATCGCACGCACCCCGACAGCTGGATGGTGACGGTGCGCGTGGAGGTCGCGCCGGCGACGGTGAAGTGACCGGCGCGAGGACTGGACGACCCCGGCAGCCCCGCCCAGCCGCGCACCGTGAACTCGAGCGCGTTACCGGGGTAGGTGCTCTCGACCGCTGTGCCGAGACTGCCGCTCATGATGCAGGTGCCGGCGGCGCTGACGGCGTACTCGCCGCCCGTCCCGACCTCGACGAGCACCCGCTCGCCGCGGCTCTGCGCCTCGGCCTGCGCGACCCGGAGCACGAGCGCGAGGCGCCGGGCGGCCTCCGCTCCGGAGACCCCGGCGCCCACGCGCGCGGCGCTCGGCACCGCGACGGCCGCGAACACCGCGACCACAGCGAGCACCGTCACCACCTCGAGCATCGTCGTCCCGCTCTGCCTGTCCACGCGCGTCTCCCGATCCGTCTGCCGTCCGCGTCCGCCACGGACGTCCTCAGCAGGCTACGCGCGGCGTGCGGGAAGGGCGAGGATGACGAAGGCGGGACGCGGATGACGTTCCCGCGGCCTCGGCGCGGACGTCACTGCCCGAGCGCGAGACTCAGGTACGCGTCGATGAGCGGTGCGCCGGCGAACAGCGCGACGACCGCGCCGGCGGCGAGGAACGGGCCGAAGGGGATCGCCGTCTTGCCGTCCCCCTTCCGCGCGGCGACGATGATCACCCCGATCACCGCCCCGCTCAGGAACCCGATGAACAGGGCCGGGATCACGGCCGCCCCCAGATAGATCCCCATGCAGAGAGCGAGCTTGACGTCGCCGAAGCCCATCCCCTCGACATGGCGCACCCGGTAGTAGACCTCGCTGATCAGGAAGAGGAAGCCGGCGGCGCCGAGTCCGGCGACGGGCCAGACCCACCAGGACCCGTCGCCGAACAGGATCATGAGCGGTACGCCGGACGCCGCCACCGGGAGGATGACGACGTCGGGGATGATGCGGATCTCCAGGTCCACCTGACTCACGAGGACGAGCGCCGAGACGAACAGCAGATGCGGGACGAGGATCCAGTCGAGGCCGTCCCTGAGCACCACGGCGACGAAGAGCCCCGCGGTGAGCGCCTCTCCGAGCGGGTAGCGCGGGCTGATCGGCGCGCCGCAGTCGCGGCAGCGCCCGCGAAGCAGCAGCCAGCTGACCACGGGGACGTTGTCGTAGGCGCGGATCTGGTGGCCGCACGCCGGGCAGTGCGAGCGCCCGCGCGAGATGCTCTCGCCGTGCGCCAGGCGCCATGCCCAGGCGTTGAGGAAGCTCCCGATGAGCAGGCCGTACACGGCCGAGATGACGACCAGGAAGACGGTCACG
>JAAZAR010000080.1 GCA_012514235.1 Actinomycetota bacterium | reverse complement strand
CAGCGCATAGGCGGTCACCCTTGTGTACCAGCGCACGTAGCCGGCGACGACGTCCCACATCCCCCTGGGGAAGCGCGCGACGAAGAGGATGACCCACTGCACGATGACCCAGAGCACGAACACGGCGATGCCGATGAAGGCGAGGACGATGTAGTGCGGGATCGCTGCCAGTTGCCGCAGAAGAAGACCGCTGCCGCTCCACGAGGGCAGGTTGAACTGATAGCGGTAGGTGCTGGTGTCCGTGGCCCAGGTGTCGGCGTTGTCGATCAGCCATACGGCGAGCCAGATGAAGGCGATGAAGCCGAGCACCTGCACGACGATCGTGAAGGCGGCGTAGAGGCGGCTGGGTTGGGCGGGCCGCTCGGCGACGACGTCCGCCGGATAGTCGGCGACCGGCTGCAGCGTGAAGGGCGGGTACCTGTCGTTGAGCGAGAAGAGGAAGGTGGTGACCCTCGTCTGCCAGCGCAGCACGCCGGTGACGAAGGAGTGCATTCCCGCGGGGTACTCACCCTTGAACGCGACGACGAACTGGGCGACGAAGGCGACCACCCACTGGGCGATCCCGAGGAAGACGAGGATGATCCCATGCGGGATGAGTGCGAGGAACTTGATCCAGAAGATCGTGAGCGCCGCCCACCCCCGAGAGCTGCGCTCGGGGTAGTCGGCGCGCACATCCACCGGGTAGTCGCTCCGGCTCATGACGCTCCTTTCGTGCCCCGGCTCGCGCCGGATTGGTCAGAACAGTGCCCGCAGTTTCGCCGCCATCTCCTCCGGCGCAGCGAACATCAGCTCGCCGCCGAGCTGCTTCTGCAAGAAGTAGTCGTCAGTGCGGTAGTCTTGCTTGAACGCGGTACGTGCTATGACGCGGACCACCACGGGGAACCCTCCGTCGCTGCCGTCCAGCGGCCCGCCGTACACGGTGAAGTTGAAGGCCGAGAGTCCTTCTTCTTCGTACCACGCGAGGATCCTGGTGAGACCGTGGGCGATCGCAGCGATGTGCTCGTCGTCCAGGTCTGTCACGCGGCCGGCGTCCGGCACGACCGCGAGTGCTTCGCGGGCGCCGGCCGGCGCGAACGGCACCAGCCAGTGCACGCCGTCGACTCCCCAGACGTAGCGCTCGCCGGCCGCCTGCTCCTGCTCGACGAGCATCCGCCAGTAGCTCTCGCCGTGGCGGCCGAGCCACTCGGCGGAGCGGTCCCAGTAGAGCTGCACGAGCCACGGCACCGTCTCTCCGCCGAAGACCTGGAGGTGGGGATGCACGAGACTGGCTCCGCCCGGCAGCATGTGGTTGCAGGCGATCGACAGGTGCGTCAAGACGAGTGCATGGGCGGCGCGGCGGCCGAAGTCGACGGCCGCGCCGAGACCTTCGTTCAGCAGGCCGGGCGTGAACTCGGAGGGGCGCAGGAAGTGCATCTCCGGGTAGGTGACCACTGCGTGCAGCGCGGCGAGCGGGAACAGATTGGGGAAGACGAGCGCCCGGCCGCGCTGCAGCCGCCCCCCGGGGACCAGTTCGTCCGGGTACTTCGGAGTGGCCTCCAGGACCTTCTCGGGGCAGAAGAAGCAGCCCTCCCGGCTTCGGGACGCGAGCAGGTCCGCGTAGGCCCAGTCCGTCTTGCCGAGGAACATCTCTTCCTTGGCCTCGAGGCCGGCGGAGGCGACGGCGGTCATGCCGGTGAGCGGGTCTCGCCGTGCCTCGATCCGATCCTCGGCGAGCGCCATGCCTGCAAGCGGACTGAAGAACGCCGCCGACTCCTCGTGACGCTCGAACTGGATGGCGTGAGTCATGAGGGCTCCTCTCCTCAGCGTCGTCCCCGTCCTTCCTGCGGCGGCCCGATGATACGGCCGCCCCTGCGAGGCGACAAGGCGGTCCGTGCCCGTCGCGTCGCCGCCGACCCCATGGCGTAGACTGAAGGACCTGGTACCGACATCTGGAGCCGTCTTGAAGACCACCGGCGTGCACGTCGACATCCTCGAGCTCGCCATGGAGGAGACCACCGTCGCCTCGTCTGCGTTCTCGACCAGACTACGTGGGCGACTGGTATGAGCGGGATGAAGGCCGGGCAGATCAGAGCACTGTGGCAAGCGGTCGGCGGGCGGGAGGAGCCGCCTGCGTCCGGCTCCGGCGCTCTTGGGTTGCCCGCCATCGAAGATGCGGCGGCGCTCGCCGGGCTCACGCTGGTCGCGCTGGGGCTGCCGATCGACGGCCCCGCCGGAGCCCCCGGGGCAGTCCGGCGAATGTCCCGGCGTTACTCCGGCTGGCTGCCGGAGCTGGACGCCGGGTTCCGCGCCGGCGATTACGGCGACGTGGACGTGGCCCGGGACGACCACGCCGTGGCCTTCATGCAGGCACACGACCGGCTTGCGGACATTCTGGCCGCCGGGTCCGCTCCTCTGGTGCTGGGTGGGAGCCCGCTGGTCAGCGTCCCCGTCCTGCAGGTGCTCGCGGGCAAGCTGCGGGGCCGGCTGGGCGTCGTCGCCTTCACGCCGGCCTACGAGGTCGCCCCGGTGCCTTTGTACTCCGCCCAGTCGCGCTGGGCGAGGGCGCTGGAGCTCGGCGTGGTCTCGCCGTCGAGTCTGGTCCTCGTGGGGGGCCGGGCAGAGCCGTCAGACGGCCCGGTCCGGCGTCTGCTCGACGCCATCGGCGCGACGACGTTCTCGCTCGCCGACGTCGCGCAGGACGGGATGGCGGTGATCGCGCAGGAGGCACTCGAGACGGCGGCGAGCGGCACCGAGGCGGTCTACCTCTCGGTGGACGTCGCCGTCCTCGCCGGTGTGGGCGACCCGCTCGGCTTGACCGCGCGGGAGCTCGTCGCCGGCGTGTCGATCGTCTCGCGATCGCTGCTGGCGGCAGCCGACGTGTGCGGCTGCATGCAGGCAACTGGACAGGGCGACGGCGTGGCTGAGGCCGCGCGCGTCGCCGCGGAGATCGTCGCCGGCGTAGCCGGCGGGATCAGCTGAGGAGGATGCGTGGAACCTGACGCCGATCGCCAGACACCTGTCGTCAACACGTTCAACGAGTGGGACCCACTCGAGGAGATCGTGGTCGGGCGCGTCGACGAGACGACGCTCGTCCCGCCGTGGGACGTGATCATGCCGGCCGTGGTCCACGACAGGACGCAGTGGGACTTCTTCAAGCAGCATGGCGGCACGCCCTGGCCGGTGGAGATGCTCAAGAAGGCCGAGCGTGATCTGGATGCCTTCATCGACGTGCTCCAGCAGGCGGGCGTCACAGTGCGGCAGCCCGAGCCCTACGCGTACGAGCGACCGCTCTCGTCGCCCGACTGGGAGGTGGCCAGCAGCTGCTACGCCCTGATGCCGAGAGACGTGCTGTTCGTCATCGGCAATCAGATCATCGAGGCGCCGATGGGATGGCGCAGCCGTTCCACCGAGAGGCTCGCCTACCGCGAGCTCTGCAAGGACTACTTCCGCGGCGGAGCGCGATGGGTCGCCGCCCCGCCGCCGCGTCTCTCGGACGAGAGCTACGTGGAGGGGTTCGTGGCTCCCGAAGAGGATGAACCCCAGCGGTTCATCGCGACGGAGTATGAGCCCATGTTCGACGCGGCCGACGCCATCAAGTGCGGCCGCGACGTCTTCATCGCCCGCTCGAGCTGCTGCAACCGGTTCGGCATCGAGTGGCTGCAGCGTCACCTCGGAGACGAGTACACCGTGCACGAGGTCCAGATCCACGACACGCACCCCATGCACATCGACGCCACCTTCTACCCCATGGCGCCCGGCAAGCTGCTCATCAACCCGGAGCGCGTGGTCAAGGTCCCGGAGATGTTCGAGAAGTCCGGGTGGGACATCCTTGTCTGTCCCGAGCCTGAGATGCCCGAGACCCACCCGATGTACAACTGCAGCCGCTGGATCATGATGAACGTGGTGATGCTCGACGAGACGCGGGTGATCGTCTCCGCCGGTGAGAAGAGATTCGTACGACAGCTCAAGGAGTGGGGGTTCGAACCCATCGAGTGTCCCTTCTGGGACTTCGAGACCATCGGCGGGGGGTTCCACTGCGCGAGCGTCGACATCCGCCGTCGTGGGACCCTCAAGTCTTACTTCTGAGCAGGGATTTCTTTGATTCCCGGTGGAGTCCCGGTCCCGGTGGGTACGCCGCCCTAAACGCGAATCCCATGGTGCGTGCCGGCCTCGCGGACGACACTGTCGGTGAAGTCATGGAACGTCCCGGGAGGACACGGTGACACGCGAGGAGAAGGAACGGGCGGTCGATGCGGTGCTCAGCCGCTACGAGTGCCTGGGCGCGACCGTCGTGAGCGACGACGATGCCCTGTGCCGCCTCCTGCAGTCGCTGGAGTTCTCGGATGCCGACAGGGACGTCAGCGAGTATCTCTGCTCGTACCTGGTCGCCTGACGGCGTCGCTCGTCGCGACGCGGCAGGTCCTGTAAAGGCAGCGGCCCCGGCGAGTCGTGAGGAGATCGCTCTCCTCATGGATCGCCGGGGCCGTGCTGCGTACGCGGCTGGTCAGCGCGCGAGCACCTGCGTGAACGCGCGCGCCAGCTCGTCCTCTCCCCGCATGGCCGGACAGCGAAGCAGGTCGTCGAGCGCCTCTGCCTCGGAGATCCGCGCCCGGTACGGCCGCTCGATGACGAGCTCCTGATAGGCGGCGGCCAGAGCGACTATCTTCGCACCGGCCGTGCCGGGGGGCGGGGTCGGTCCGGGAGCTGCGAGGGCGGCGTGGACTTCCTCAGCCGGCACGCCGCAGGCCTGCGCCACGCCGAGTGCGATGTGGGCGAGCGAGGAACGCTGTCGACGCCGGACGGCCTCCCGCGCGGCGACGAGCTCGCCCATGGCGGCGACATGGTCGGCGCGGACCACGGCGGCCTGCTCTGGCGTCTCGGCTCCGTGGTCCGCGCCGAACGTCATGACCTTGTCTCGTCCGCGCCGCTTCGCCAGGTACATCGCCCAGTCGGCCTTGTCGACGAGTTCGTCCTTGAACGTCGCGTCCTTGGGGGCCGTCGCGACGCCGATGCTGACTGAGATGCTGTCGGCTCCGAGCCGCAGGCGGGTGATGCTGTCGCGGATCCGCTCCGCGACCTCGAGGGCTCCGGCCTCGTCGGTGTCGATGAGGATCGCCGCGAACTCCTCGCCTCCGTAGCGGGCTACCAGATCTACGTGCCTCACCGAGTCCTCGAGCACGCGGGCGACGGAGCGCAGGGCACTGTCGCCGGACTTGTGGCCGTGGAGATCGTTGAACGCACGGAAATTGTCCAGGTCGCAGAAGAGCAGCGCCAGGCCGACGTCGCGGTCGCGACAGCGCTCGAGCTCCTCGCTGAGGCGCTCATGGAAGTAGCGGTGGTTGTAGAGGCCCGTGAGGCCGTCGGTGATCGCCTCGAGCTCGGACCGCCCGGACTGGGCGGCGGCGTCGTGGAGCATCGACGCGAACGTGCGGGCGACACTGCTGCGCAGTCCCTCTACCTGCGTGACGCCCTCCATCGCGGGGAAGGCGGCCGAGACCACGGCGACCACAGTGCCGTCTGGGTCGCGGACGGGTGCGACGCCGCTGATCCACACGCCCCACTGGTCCACGTGCAAGACGTTGGCGTGGAGCTGGCGTCCGGCGAACGCCTCGGTCAGCTCGTCGTCGCCGACGACCTCGTCGCCGGGGTGGGGCGTCACGGAGTCGTCTTCGGTCTCGGAGTGGGCGATGACGACGGTACGTCGACCGCGCCGGGCGAACACGGTGAGGTAGCGCGCAGGGACGCCGTCGCCGCGCACGTGGCGGAGAGTCCGCGTCACGCGCTCGTGTTCGGGCTGCGCGTCGTCCTGCGACTCTCGGAGGGCCAGACAGTCGCCTGCAGTGAGGGCCGCCGCCGCCCGGCCGGCGATGCCGGCCGCCAAGCGGCGGCCCTGGGCCATGCGGTCGAGCACGTGGCGGAACGCCGAGACCATCTCAGGGTCGAACTGCACGCCGCTGCAGCGTTCGAGCTCATCCAGGCATCCGACGTACGTGAGACCCTGTCTGTAGGGTCGCCGGAACGACATGGCGTCGTAGGAGTCGGCGACGCACATTGCCCTGGCGATCCGGGGGATCTCCGGTCCGGCGAGTCCGTCCGGATAGCCGTCGCCGTCCCAGCGCTCGTGGTGATGTCGCACACCCGCCACGAGCGCTTCATCGAACAGGGGCTGGATGATCTCTGCGCTGAACACTGGGTGTCGGCGCATGAGACCCCACTCGTGATCGTTCAGGCCGCTCGGCTTGAGGAGTACGCGGTCGGAGACGCCGATCTTGCCGATGTCGTGGAGGTAGGCGGCCTCTTCGACGTCCATGAGGAGGTCGTCCGGCCAGCCGAGCTCCTGACCGAGGAGGACCGTGTACGCGGCTACTCTGGCGGCGTGACCCAGCGTGTAGTAGTCCTTCGCGTTGAGCGCCGAACTCAAGGCCTTGAGGTTGCTGAGGTGCATCCCCTTGATGCCCTCGTAGAGCTGGGCGTTGTCGATCGGCAGCGCCGCAAACCGGCAGATAGACACGATGGCGGCCTTCTCTTCGTCAGACCAGGTCCGTTGCGGCTCCCGATGGATGAGCTCCAGCACGCCGATGACCCGCTCGCGCGAGATGAGGGGCACCAGCAGCGCCGACCGCTCTCCGAACTCCTCCATGAGGGCGAGCTCGGCGGCGGAGAGGATCGGGTCGTCGCGGCTCCCGACGACGACGGCCGACCGGGTCTCGACCGCTCGCTTCATCGCGGACCACGCATCGAGTGCGAAGGTGCGGCCGAGCCACTCCGCGTCCGTCTCGCCGCGGTCGATGCTCGTCACGCTCTCGAGCCTTCCGCCGTCGCGCAGCACGTAGATGTCGCAGCTCGGCGCGCCGGAGATGGCGCACAGGCGGAGAGCGGTGGAAGACATCACTTCTTCGAGATCCAGGGAGGAGGTGAGCTCGAGGCTGATGTCCCCGACGAGCGACATGCGCTCGCGACTACGGTCTACTTCATCGAGAATACCTGCCGCCGCCTGGCCCACACTGTGGAGGAAGTCCATGTACTCCGCGTAGTCGCGTGGGCTGGTGTCGAAGATGTCGATGAGGCCGATTACCCGGTCGCCGCTGAGGAGGGGGACGCACAGCTCGCTCCGATAGCCGTGCTCGAGCATGCTGCGCCGCTCCTCGTCACTCAGGCGTGGGTCCCCGAGGTCGGTGATGACCGTCGGCTCTCCGGACCGTATTGCGGCCACCGCAGCGGGGCATCGAGCGACGTCGGGCTGCTCGTCAAGAGCGCTTGTGTCCCAGCGGGCCCTGTCTGCCCTGGCCGCCCGGCGGAGAGTCTCGCCGCGTAGTGCGACGACGTCGCACGCCGCGGCGTGCAGCATCTCCTTCAGTTGCTCCGCGAGAGAGGCGAGGGCATGCTCCAGATCGTGGGGATGGGAGGCTGCTGCGGTGCCGCGCTCAACCACGTCACGCGGGACCGAGGCCCGTCGCTTCGACTGCTCCGCGAGGACGGCGTCCTCGAACACGCCGCCGAGCATCTGCGCGGGGAGGAGAGCCCCGAGGTCGGCGCGGCGGTAGCGGCGGTGCCCGCCGGGACTCCGATAGCAGGTCAGCTTGCCCGCGTCGCTCCACCGGCGGAGCGTCGAGGGACTGACCCCCAGTTCGGCTGCCGCCTCACCGAGACGAAGCCAGGCGTTGCCGGTCGCTCGTCCTGTTCGCCTGCTGAGGGAAGAGGGTGCCATGCGCTCAGAAGTTCACCAAAGCTCGCACCTCTCCTGCCATGGCATCCAGACGTGGTAGGTATGACTAGGTTTTCAGGCAGGAGGCAGGCGGAAGAGCTTGCCACGAACGCGACTGCCGTTCGGCTGGTCGCGGCGCAAGGAGATGTCGAGATGCCGTCAGCGGAGCTGAGGCCCCCGCGCCCAGGGGCAGCAAGGGCCCGACGGACCGCTGGATCCGACAGTCAGGTCTCGGTGCCGCCCGGTGCAGGTGTCTCGCGCAGCTCGGGACCCTCGTCGATGATCCTCGCGATGTCGGCGAAGGCCCCGCCGACCGGCAATCCGGGATCGAGGGCTGCCGGCGCGCCGACGTCTCCCCCCTCTCGGGTGGCTTCGTCCAGGGGGATACGACCGAGGAGTCGTGCGTCCATGAGACGTGCGATCTCGAAGGCGCCGCCCCGGCCGAAGATGTGATGCCGGCTGCCACAGTCCGGACAGACGAAGTAGGCCATGTTCTCGATGACTCCGAGCACTCGCTGCTTCGTCATCTGCGCCATCTTGGCGGCCTTGATCGCGGTCCGTGCGGCGGCCTCCTGCGGAGTCGTGACCACGATGAGCTCTGCACCCGGGATCATCTGAGCGATCGTCAACGCGATGTCGCCCGTGCCCGGTGGGAGGTCGATGAGGAGGTAGTCGGGGCTCCCCCAGAGCACGTCGCCGAGGAACTGCTCGATGGCGCGCCCGAGCATCGGACCGCGCCATACCACCGGCTCGTTGTCCGGCAGGAAGAACCCCATTGAGATGATCTTCACCCCATGGGCTTCTGGCGGGACCATCTTGCCGTCGTGGGTCTCGGGCGGGACCGCCGGAAGCCCCATCATGAGAGGGACGGTGGGTCCGTACACGTCGGCGTCGATGAGCGCGACCGCGTTGCCGCGAGCGGCGAGTGCGGTCGCCAGGTTCACAGTGACCGTGCTCTTGCCGACGCCGCCCTTGCCGCTGGCGACCGCGATCGTGCGGGTGCGAGATCCGGGTCCGAAGAGCGACTGGACGAGCTGATCGCTCTTCCGGAGGCGTCCGGCGAGCGCGTCGCGCTCGTCACAGGACATCGCATCCAGCTTGACCTCTACCGAGCGGCCGCCGGCGATGGAGGCGAGCGCCTGCTCGGCGTCTGAGCGGATCTGGTTGCGTAGCGGACACCCTGCGGTCGTGAGGACGATCGTCGCGCCCACCCTGTTGTCGTCGAAGACGACATCCCGGACCATTCCGAGATCCACGATGTTGCGCTGCAGTTCCGGGTCTTTCACCCCTGAGAGGGCGCGGAGTACGTCTTCCTGTGTCACGCCTGCCTCCTGGTCGGATCGGGCCTTCGGGTGTGTTCCCGTCCATCGGGCGTTGCAGTCGGCCCAGGCCATGCTAGCAGGATGCACGGGAGGTCTGTCGCGGCCTCCGGTCTGATCACCGCGCACCGCGTCGAGCAGCGGGGGATGCACGATGCGCGGTTTCACGTGAAACAACGCCGGCTTCAGACTAGGGCAACTCGGGACGACGGCTGCCCCTGTCGGGCTCCCCATGCGAGGTGAAACAAGAAAAGGGACCCGCAGGCCCCCTTTTCGAATCGGGCCGCCCTGCCGAGGCAGAGCGGCCCGATCAGTGACTGTGCGTTCAGGCGTTCAGGCCTTCAGGCCCACAGGCTCCGGGTTGCCCGCGCCGGTGGCGTAGGTGTCCTTGAAGATCTCCATGAGCACCGGGCTCTCGCGCACGACCTCGAGACTGATCACGGCGTGGTCCTTGGTGTAGCCGTTGCCGATGATCATGAGCGTGTCCGCGCCGATGCCTTCTGCGCCGAGCGCCGCCGACGTGAAGCTCGTCGCCATGCTGAAGAAGTAAACGGTGCCCTCGTCCTTGGTCGCGAGCACGGAGGCCATCTCCGTGTTGGGGATGTCGACGCAGTTGATGGTGAGGTCGGCCATCTCGCCGCCGGTCGCCTTCTTGACCTCTTCGTAGACGAACAGCTGGTCGGTCGCCGAGCCCTGGATGATGACGTCGGCGAAGCCGGCCTTCTCGAGGCGCTTCTTCCCGGCGTCGCCGTGCACGAGGCAGATGACCTTTCCGGTAGGCTTGACGCGCTTCTTGGCCTCGTAGGCGCACAGGAGGCCGCTCTTGCCGCCGGCGCCGATGATGAAGACAGTCTGGCCCGGCTTGCTGAGCTTGGCGGCCTGGGCGGGAGCGCCCGCCACGTCCAGGATGGCGAGCGCCAGCGCCTCGTCCATGTCGTCAGGGATCTTCGCGTAGATGCCCGTCTCGAAGAGGATGGCCTGCCCCTTGACCTTGACCTGGCAGGTGTCCTTGTTCACGGAGATGACCTCGTCCACCTTGAGCGGCGTGAGCGAGAGGGAGACGAGCGTGGCGATCCGGTCGCCGACCTTGAGGTCGCGATGGGCGAGCTTCGGCCCGATCTCCTTCACAGTGCCCAGCAGCATGCCGCCGGACCCTGTGTCGGGGTTATGGTGCTTGCCGCGCTGGGCGATGATGTCGAGACTGTGGCGAGCCATCTTCTCGACATCCCCGCCTTCGGCCTCCTCGATCTGGGTGAAGCTGGCCGCATCGATGTTGAGGGTATCGACGTCGATGAGGATCTCGTTGTCGTAGATCTCCATCGTGTTGTCGATCTTCCATGCCGGCTGCGGCAGGACGCCGTGCGGCTCGATGACCCTGTGGGCACCGAACTTGTTGCCTTCCTTCATCCTGGCTCCCTCCCCCCGAGGGCGGCCGGGCGCGGGGGCGCATGTGGCGCTCCCCCGCGCCCGGCCGAGTCCGGGGTCGTGTTCTCGGGCCGGTGTCAGCCCTCTACCTTGATGACCGAGCCGGCGCCCTGACCGCCACCGACGCAGGCGCCCGTGAGGCCGATCTCGACCCCACGCTTCTGCATCTCGTGGATGAGGGTGACGATCATGCGCGTGCCGGTGTTGCCGAGCGGATGGCCGAGTGCGACGGCGCCTCCGTTGACGTTGACGATGTCGTCGCTGAGGCCGAGCTCGCGCATGGCCAGGGCGGCGACGCAGGCGAACGCCTCGTTGAGTTCCGCCAGCTGGACGTCCTTGCCGGTGAGCCCTGCCTTCTCGAGCGCCTTCTGGGCGGCGACGGTCTCGCCGAGGCCCATGATCGAGGGCTCGACAGCGGCTGTGGCGTAGCTGACGAGCTGGGCGATGGGCTTGAGGCCCAGTTCGGCCGCCTTCTTCCTCGACGCCACAACCAGCGCGCTCGCCCCGTCGGCGATGGCCGAGGCGTTGCCGGCGGTCACGACGCCGTCCTTCTTGAACACCGGCTTGAGGCCGGCTAGGATCTCCGGCGACGTCTCACGCGGGCACTCGTCGGTGTCGACGACCTTCGGGTCTCCCTTGCGCTGCGGGATCACGACGGGCACGATCTCGTCCTTGAAGTGGCCGTCCTTGATCGCCGCGGTGGCGCGCAGCTGGCTCTGATAGGCGACCTCGTTCTGGCGCTCCTTGCTGATGTCGAAGCGCTCGCTCAGGTTCTCGGCGGTCAGGCCCATGTGGGTGCCGCCGATCGCGCACCACAGGCCGTCGAGCACCATCGTGTCGAACATCTCGGCGGACGGCATGCCCATGCGGTAGCCGCTGCGGCCGTCCTGGAGCACCCACGGCGCCCTGGTCATGTTCTCCGTACCGCCGACAAGATAGACCTCGCCGTCGCCGGCCTTGATGTTCGCCGCGGCCCACGCGAGCGCCGAGGCGCTCGAGACGCAGACGCGGTTGACCGTGATGGCCGGCACATGCTCGGGGATGCCGGCCTTGAGCTCGGCCTGGCGGGCAACGTTCTGGCCCAGGCCGGCCTGGATGACGTTGCCGAAGATGACCTCGTCCAGCTGGTCACCGGTGATGCCGGCGCGATCCAGGGCCTCCTTCATGGCCACCGCGCCGAGCTCCTGTGCGGGAGTGCCGGCGAAGCTGCCCTGGAAGCGACCTTGGGCCGTACGGACGGCAGAGAGGATGACGACGTCGTTGTCAGTCACTGCGGCCTCCTTGAACCGTTGTGTGTGTGGCTGCAGCCCTCAACGCGGTTTCGACGCTCTGCATCACGACACGTTTGAATGGATTCCACGACTATGCTACCGGCTCACGCCTCGTCGTGCCTGCGCACGACTTCCTGCGCGAGGAACGAGGCGACCTCGAGCGGCGTGGTGCGTGGTCCGAAGCCGGCGTCGTACCCGAGTTCCTTGGCGAAGGCATTGTTGATGCGCGGTCCGCCGACCACCAGGACGAACCGCTCGCGCACGCCTTCGGCCTCCAGGAGCTCGATGAGCTGCGTCAGGTGCTGCACGTGGATGTTCTTCTGCGTCACGATCTGGCTGACCAGGATGGCGTCGGCCTCCCGCTCGAGCGCCGTTCGCAACAGCTGAGCGCAGGGGATCTGGGAGCCCATGTTCAGGGCATCCATCTCGGGATAGCGCTCCAGCCCGTAATTGCCGGCGAAGCCCTTCATGTTCATGATGGCGTCGATGCCGACGGTGTGGGCATCGCTCTCGATCGCTGCGCCGACCACGCGGAGCTTGCGGCCCAGCCGCTCCTTGATGAGGGCGTTGATGGCGTAGTAGTCCATCTCCTCGACCTCGAGGTAGTCGCCCTTGACCTCCTCCGGGTCGATGCCCGTGTCCGTGCGCCCGTAGGCGACGAAGAACGTGTAGCCGGGATCGATGGCCTTGCACTCCGCGATGCCGACGGTGTGGAACCCTAGCTTCTCGAGGAACTGCTTGCCGACGTCGGCCGCCTTGACCGAGTACGGCATGGGAAGGGTGAATGAGAACTGGATGATGCCGTCGTCCTTAGTATCACCGTACGGTCGTACTAGCATCAATGGCCCCCTTCCTGCTTCGTGGCCGCCTCGCCGACAGTCCGGGACGCGCCTGGTGCCGGCCCCTCCGGAGGTCCGCTCATCCGGCCCGTTCTGAGCGCCGTGAAGAACGGGTTGAAATAGTCCGGCGTGACCTTGAACACGCCCTCGAACCCTCGGCCTCCTCCCGGGTCGCGCTTGACGTCGGCGAACTCGCCGGACTCAAGCGCCCTGAACAGGCCGATCGACTGCACGTGCTCGAGCTGGTCGACGGCCTTCTGCAGCTGGTCGTTCGCCCGCTGCTCGATCATGCCGCCTGGCTTGTAGCTGACCTCGCCGGCCAGGTCGCGGCAGCTCTCGAACACGTACTTGGCGTTCTTGATGCTCAGGTAGCGATCCTGCAGCAGCGGCGTGTGCAGCGCCTCGGTGAGCATGCCGAGCAACATGATCTCCTGGCCGGTGAAGATGCCGGTGAAGTTGAACATGCCGTCGATGATGTGGCCGTGGAAGATGTCGCCGGGCATGTACTTGGTGGGCGGCATGTACTTGAGCGGATAGCCGGGGAACAGCTGGCGGATGAGCTGCGCGTCGGCGATCTGGTAGACGACCTGGTCGGGCTTGGAGGGGT
>JAAZAR010000161.1 GCA_012514235.1 Actinomycetota bacterium | reverse complement strand
GTCGTGAACTTCAGCCGCTTGTCTCCCCCGCTCGCCGTCTGGTCGATCAGGTAGAAGCCCGACGGCGTGAGGACCTGGAGGTCGGGGAGGAGCGGCCGCGCGACGAGCGCCTGCTCCTCGCCTGCCGGCCCCGCCGCCTCGGCCGCCGCGACCGGCACGACTATGGGCGCGAGCTCCCCCTCGGCGACCACTGCCGGCTCGAGCGTCGCGCCGATCACCAGGGCGCCCGCGACGACCGCCCCGATGACGGCGAGCGAACGCAGCGCTTCGGCGCCTGGCCCGCCTCGCCGGCGCCGCGGCGGCCGGGGACGACCGGCGTCGCGGCCGGCCGCGTCGCGGCGCCGCACTGCCCCCGGGCGGCTGGTTCGTCGCTCGGAACGGTCCTGTGGCAAGGTCGACCTCGTGATCCCGACTTAGCGTCGCTGACGCGATTATGCGGAACCCGGGTGTACGAGCGGTGAGCCGAGGTGACGGAGAGGGGGTGCGAACGCGGAGCGACCGGTGGACTCCGGAGCCCGCGGCAGGCGGCTCCGACGGTCACGCGCTCCCCTCGGCCGGCACCTCAGCCGACGGTCAGGAGCAGCACCAGCGGCACGGCCGCGGTCATCAGGTTCGTCACGAAGTGGGCGATGATCAGAGGCATCAGTCTGCGCTGCCGCCGGTAGATCACGCCGGCGGTCGCGCCCCAGGCCGCGAACGCGACGGCGTACACGAGCATCGCGGCGGCAGACGGCGCCAGGAACACGTGCTGCAGCCCGAACAGCAGCGCGGGCACCAGCACCACTACAGCCGGATGCGCGCCCCGCTCCTCGAGCCTGCCCTGCGCATGTCCGCGGTAGTAGAGCTCCTCGACGGGCGCGTTCGTGACCGGGAACAGGGCGGCGACGACGGCCGCCAGCGCCAGCGAGACGCCCGGGCCGAGGGCCAGCTCGGCGCCGGGCGGCGGGACGAAGATCGTCTCGAACGCGGCGCCGTACCCGCTCGGGCCGTGCAGGAGGAGCACGACGGCGTTGATGGCCGCCGCGAACGGCACGAAAAGGACGAACAGCCAGATGAGGCCGTAGCCGACGTCGCTCCCGCGCAGGAACGGCCGGTCGCCGAGGAGCCGGCGCACCCCTCCGGCCCGCGCGAGCAGCGCGAGGCAGACGACGTTGACGGGGATGAAGTAGAGGGCCGAGAGCTGCGGCGTGAGCGCCAGCGAGAACGGGGCGCCGGTCGCGGCGGCGACGATCGCCGCCGTGGCGGCGGCCGCTGTCGCCAGGAGCGCGATGCGCGTGACGACGAGGCCCACACCGGACTGTACCGGCGTGGGCCTCGCGCCCGCAGCCCGACTGTGACGGACGGCTACAGCCGAACGGCCGTCCCGGAGGCGGTGACCATCAGCATCCCACCGCCCTGGCCGAGGTTGATGCTCTCGTAGTCGAGGTCGACGCTCAGGACGGCGTCGGCGCCGAGCGCCTGGGCGGCCTGCATCATCTCGGCGATCGCGTTGTCCTTCGCCTCGCGCAGGCTCTGCTCGTACGCCGCGCTGCGGCCGCCGATGATGTCGCGGATGCCTGCCATGAAGTCGCGCAGGATGTTGGCCCCGAGGATGGTCTCGCCAGTGACGAGATCGAGGTACTCACGGACGGGGCGGCCTTCGATGGTGGGTGTGGTCGAGACGATCATGGCCGGATGCTAACCAGCGGGGCTCGGCTGGCGAATCCTACTTTCGGCCTACGGAAGCGCCGGCCGGTGGGCCCGGCCGGCGCGTGTCCACGTGTCTGGCCGGCTGACCGAACGCTCAGCCCGCCGCCACTGGCTCGCGCCGGTCGGCGGCCGCGGCCAGCTCGGTGCGCATCAAGTAGTTCAGCACGTCCGCGGCGCCGTAGCCGTCCTCGCCCATCAGGGGCACGATGGCGGCGAGGTCGTCGCCGCTGGTGACGAGAGGCAGCTCCTCGACGCCGCGCTTGCGCGCCTGCCCGAGGCCGACGTCGGCCATCAGCGCGTTGCACAGGCACTTGCGGCCGACGGTGTCGGCGGCGTCTCCACCCTTGCGGACGTAGTCGGCGACCGGCTCCGAGGCGCAGCGGTAGCCGTGACCGCCGTCCTCGGTGCGGTAGACCTCGCGCAGGTACCCGAGGTCGCAGACGCGGCGCCTGGCCTCGTAGGTGTCGGGCTCGGACATCGTGCCCTCGATGCTCACGACCTTGAACGGGAAGCCGGTCGGCGAGGCGCGCGGGTCGGTGCGGACCGTGGCCTTGCCGGCCGCGATCATCTCGAGGACCTTGCGCTTGATGCCCTGCGCGATGCCGGACTCCCGGCAGTACGCGAACAGGGTCCCGACCTGGATGCCGGCCGCGCCCGCCTCCTGCGCCCGCTCGAGGCCGTCGGGCGAGCCGAAGCTGCCCGCCAGCCAGAATGGCAGGCCGAGGTCGCGCGTCTTCTCGAGGTCGACGAGGTCGCGCTCGCCGTAGACCGGCTGGCCCTTCTCGTCGAAGACCTCCTTGCCGCGCGGCGGCGCGTTGTGGCCTCCCGCCGTCGGGCCCTCGACGACGAACCCCTGGATCGAGCCCGTGGCCTTCTTCTGGAGCATGCTCGCGAGGGAGTGCGACGAGACGATGGGCAGGAAGTCGGGGCGGCGCAGCGGGGCGTGGCCCTCGGCGCCGTAGTTCCGCGGGTCGAAGACGAGGCGCTCGCCCGCGTCGCGGAACTCGGCGACCTCCTCGGTGATGTCGAGCCGGAACTCGGCGGGCTCGTGGCCGGCCATGCGGTCGAGCGCCCCGGGCACCTCGCGCGGGATGCCCGCGCCCATGAGGACGTAGTCGACGCCCGCGAGCATCGCGCCGTAGAGCGATGCGAGGTTCGGGAGCTGAACCTTCGTCAGTAGGTTCACGCCGACCTTGCCCGCGTGGCCCTCCTTGGCCAGGAACACCTCGACGAACGACCCGAGCATGCCGAGGCCGTTCTGCTCGTGGTTGTCCTTCGCGGTGGGCATCGGCGCCCGCAGGTAGGGTCGCCCCGGCTCACGGCCGTCTGGCCGGAAGTAGCGCTGGAGGGTCGACTTGACGACCTCCGGGAAGGGGAACGCCGCCATCGCGCGCCGCACGGCGCCGCCCGGGTCGCCGTCCTGGAGGCGCCGGATCATGACGGTGTCGATGCCGGTCGCCGACACCACGCCGAGCTGACCGAGCTGCGACACTGCCCGGGCCAGTCGCCAGTTCGATACAGCGACCCCCATGCCACCTTGGATTACCGATGCTAGGTTCAAGATGCTGCACGGTAACCGGTCGAAGTGAGGCTACGTGTACTGCAACCGATACTCGCGGTGGGGACGCGCGTTCCACGTCCGACAGCGAACGAGCCGGGAAGCGGTAGCGCTTCCCGGCTCGTTGGCAGTGGTGCCGACCAGGTCGGCGGTCAGGCGTAGTCCTTACTTGACGAGGACGTCCCCCTCCAGGCGGTCCTGGATCGCGGTCAGGTCGTCGCCGGAGGCGGCGCTGCCCAACACGGTGTCGAACGTGTTGTTCACCCGCGCGTCGATCTGGTTGGGCGTGTTGTTCGAGATGTAGATCTCGACCGAGCCCTCGAAGGAGCTGTTGCTGACGGACGTGAGTTCGGCGTCGCCGAAGGCGAGCACGCCGGAGGCGGTGTTGGTGTCCGGCGTGTACTCGAGCTGGGAGATCGTGACGCCCGCGATGGTGCCCGTGACGGCGCCGCCGGCCCGGCTCCAGTAGAGGATGCCGTTCTGGCCGATCGTGCTGGTCGGGCCGGCTCCCGTGAAGGTGCCGCCGGAGACGTGAACCTCGATGCTGCCGCCGTCGTTGTAGCGGTTGCCGTCGACGATGTCGATCGCGTTCTTGTTCCAGCCGCTGAAGTCGGTGTCGACCACGAAGAGCGCCACGCTCTCGCCCACGCTGGCGTCGACCGCCAGGCCCTGGCCGGACTGTGCGCCGGTCTGGAGGCCCGGCCCCGCGACGTCGAGGTCCTGGATCGTTCCGCTCGACGCGTTCCAGAAGACGAGCGCGTCGAGCTGGGACTGCCACTCGAGCCCGTCCGCCCGGACGCTGAAGCCTTCCAGCGTGATCCCGGTGGAGCGGTTCACGAGCACGACGACCGCCATGTCGTCCCGCTCCTTGTGGTCGATGCCACTGTTCAGAGCGGCGGACGCGTTGACGACCGAGGCGCCCTTGCCCGCGCCCACGATCGTGAGGTCAGTACGGTCCTCGACGGTGAACCCTGCGTCGAACGTGGCGGCGGCGAGTTCGATGACCCCGCCGTCCGCGGCCGCGTCGACGGCCGCCTGGATGCCCATGCCGGCGCCGACGTGGAACCGGTCCTCGAAGGTGACGTGCCCGTCGCCGTCCACGCCGAGGTGCTGCACGTATGCGGCGTCGCTGGTGGCCGGGCAGAGGTTCAGCGCCAGGCCGACGGCGACGTCGAGGGTCTTGGCGAAGTCGACGAAGTCGTCGCCGCGGCCGCTCGCGCCGGGCTCGGGGCACGAGCCGTCGACGCCGCGCTGGTCGGGGTTGAAGACCGCGTACTCGAAGCCGGCCAGCTCGAGGTCGGTGACCGCGTAGCCGTGCTCGGTGTCGGCGTAGACCGTGCGGCCGAGCTCGTTGAAGACGCTCGTGGAGTCGATGCTCACGCCCGAGACGCCGTTGATGCTGCCGGCGGACGTCGTGTAGAGGCCGACGCTGCCCCACAGGTTGCCCGTGGTGACGACGCCGGTGAGGGTGACGTCCTCGACGCCGGAGAGGGCGATGCCCACGCCGGCCGTGCCGTTGCCGTCGGCGGTGACGTTCGCGAGGATCGCGCCGCGGACGGTGTTCAGGTCGATCTCGCTGCGGCCGTAGTTCGTGACATGGACGTCCTCGATGACGAGGCCGTCGAGACCGCCTTCCAGGAACGCCTTGATGCCGTAGTTGCCGGCGGCGAGACCGGGGCCCTGGAGGGTGAAGCCCCTGAGGGTCACGTCGTCGGCGGTGACCTCGAGGCCGTAGCCGGTGCTGGTGGTCTCGATCACCACGGCGCCGACGCCCTCGCCGCTCAGCGCGAGGGGCTTGGTGATGGAGAAGTCGTGGCCCAGGTAGGTGCCGGCGCGCACGTGCACGGTGCCGCCCTCGCTGACAGCGTCGAGGCCGTCTTGAAGGTCGGTGAACGGGCGCTGCTCCGAGCCGTCGGAGTCGCCGCCCGCGTAGCCGGCCCACACCCAGACGTCCTCGGAGTGGTCGACGAACACCTCGCTCTGGTTGCCGGCCTCGTCGAACGCGATGACCGTGATGCCACCGGTCGGGACGAGCAGGCTGGCGCTGAAAGCGCCGGTGCCGGGGGCGAACTCGACTGGCGCGACGTCGCCGGACGGCTCCTCGATCTCGGTGGTGGCGACGAGCACGGGACCGTCCCAGATCTCGATCTTCGCGATGCCGGTGTCGTCGGAGGCCTCGCCGGTGACGGTGTTGGCGGCGGAGTCGAAGACGACGTTCGCCAGCTCGGGAGCCGTCACGTCGACCCTGATGCCGCCCGTGAGGGGCTCGGCGCACTCGAGCTCGAGGGCCTGGATGGGCATGTCCCCGGTGGCGAACTCGCCCGCGCTCTCCAGGAGGCCGGTGACCGTGCCACCGACGCTGAGCTCGGTGCAGTCCTCGGCGACCTGGATCCTGAGGCCGCGCTTGCTCGACGCGACGACCGTCCCGCCTTCCACGGCACCGTAGGCGACTTCGAAGTCGCTGTGCGGCACCTGCAGGTAGTCGGCCGGGAAGTCGGTGTTGCCGTTCGCCATGACGACGAGCAGCAGGTCGATGGTCGTCCCGGGGGTGACCTTAGCCGTGGGCAGGCGGGGCGTGAGGACCGCGCCTCCGAGGACGGACTCGAGCGTCACGAGCACGGTGTCCGACTGGCCGACGCTCTTCACGAGCTCGTCGACGGCGATCACGACGTCAGCGTCGTCGAGGCCCTGCGACACGAAGGTGTAGGGGTTGCCTGCCGCAGGCAGCGCCAGGTCGGCGCTCGGGTCGCCCGGCGTGAGCGGGATCGCGTCGTGCGTGCCGGTCGGGCTGGCGGTGTAGACGCCGCCGATCAGCTCGAACGAGACGTGGGAGCCCAGCCGGTCCTCGACCGAGACGAGCACCTCGTCGACGGCGATACCGCCGCCCGGGGCGAACGGGGCACCGGCGGGGTCGATGCTCGCGTCGCCAAGGGAGGACTCCAGCGCGACACTGAGCTTCACGAAGCCCGCCGGCTGCCCGGGCTCCGGCTGCGGCCCGCAGGCCGCGAGGAGCATGCCGAGCGCCACTAGGGCGGCTAGGACGACGTTGCCATTTCTCTTCATTCCATCTCCTTCCCCACCCCGCTTCGCTGGGGGCGGGCGATCTCCAAGGACCAGGGCGCTGCCTACCTCCGCCTGCTCGCGCAGACGGCGGCCGTGGACCCGTGGTCCACCGCTGGCCATGACCCGAGCCTCGAGGCGCGGGCGGGCCAGCCTCTCTCACGCTCGCGCCTGGCGAGGGGACGGTCAGGACCGTGGGACCCCAGGCGACGCGAGCTGGTCGAGCGGTCGGTGCTAGATGACGTGTCGGATGATCAGTTCAACCCCCCGGTCGAAAGATCCCCCCGCGGAGAGCGGAGGCTGGTCACGTGGCGCCCACACGAGTGGGCGCGAGGTCGGGCCGGGAACGACCCGGCGGTCCGAACGCGGCTCGCGTCAGGCAGTGAACCATCGTGGTGCGACAGCTAGTGACGCTGCCTCCCACGCTTCCGCGATGACCTCGGGAACCCTAATCGTTCTCATGTCACGTGCCTCTTACAGGCCGCGCCACGGCCTGGAGTCTGAAGGCAAGGCCCACGCCACGAGCAAGCGGGCCGGGTAGGTGTGCCCCGGCCCTTCTCTCCACGTCGTCTTCACTGCGCCGTCAGCCCGCTCTCGAACGCCTCCTTCAGGTACCCGACGAGCTCGTCATCGATCTCCTCGGGGGAGTTCACGTAGACGCGGTGCGAGCACATCTGACCGGCCGGTAGTACCTCCAGCCTGTCGGTGCCCGGTGCGCCCTTATTGTTGATGCCCACCTCGAGCCGGCCCTTCGAGCCCGGTCCGAGCGTCGCGAACTGCTTCTTGCGCCGCAGGCTGACGTAGGCCTTCTTCGGCGAGACCTCGAAGTCGCCGAGGGCCTCCAGCCTGGCTAGCGCGGCCTCGTGCAGCGGGCGAAGGTCCGCCTTCTTGCCGGTGTAGATGGCGTCCAGCGGGTCGCCCTCGTCCTTGGGACCCTCCTGGAGCTCGCGGTAGTCGTGGACGAGCATGTTCGCGTGCCCGTGCCCGAGACCCAGTTCCTCCTTCAGGCACGCGACCACCTGGCCGTGCTTCAGGTCGCCCCAGCTCCCGATCAGTGCGTGGATCTCCTCGACCTTCATGCCGGTCTGGGCCTCGACGTTCGCCGCCGCCGTCGACAGGTACTTCCGGGACCTCTCGTCCATGCTCAGCCTCCCTTGGCCGTGGTGCCGGCCGCGCCGGGCTGGGCGCCGTCCTCCACGACCGCCCGGATCGCGTCCTCGAAGCGCGCGAGGTCGCCGTGGAACCTGATGCCGCGCTCCTGCTCGTCGGTGATGGGACCGACGATGACCTTCGAGGAGCGCAGGACGGAGCCTGCGTCGGTCGGCTCGATGGTTGTCGTGGTGTCCATGACCGTGCCCGCGTGCAGCCGGCTGCGCACGGCGTAGCGGCGCGGCGGGTCCCACTCGAGGACGGTGCCGTAGAAGTGGCCGGCGCCGTCGCCCCAGTCCTCGTACTGCGCGCCGCCGACGCGTGGCTCGAGCACGACGCGCTTCACGCGGTCCTCCCCGTACGTGTACGGGAACCACTTGAGGACCTCGTCCGGGTCGGTGAGCGCGCTGAACACGCGCTCTGGCGGCGCCGCGAAGCGCATCTCGTTCTCGATGCGTAGGACCTTGACCGTCTCGGTGACCGTGGGCATGGGCTCCTCCTCCAGGTGCCTGTGCAGTGCCGAGAGCTCGGTGGCGGCGGCGTCCGCGTAGCGGTTCACCCACCGCTCGTAGAACGCGCGCAGTGCGGCGGCGTTGACGTGGTTGTAGCGGTGGCGGCCGCGGCGCTCGAGGATGACGATGCCGGCGTCCGTGAGGACGTCGAGGTGCTGCATGACGGCGAAGCGGGAGAGGTCGGTGAACGTCTCGCTCAGCTCGCCGGTCGTCTTGGGGCCGGCGGCGAGCTCGTCGAGGATCCGGCGGCGGTGCGCGTTGGACAGCGCCTTCCAGAAGGCGTCCTCTAGGCTCTGCGAGCCCGGGCGTCCGGGCCCGGCCGCTACCCCTGTTGACATGTGACATTCATATCACATGTTGGAGGGTTTCGCTCTCAGTTCTGGGCGAGCGCGTTGAGCACGTCGAAGACGACCTGCTCGGCGGCGAAGCCCGGCGCCTCCGCGCCGAGCACGCAGACGGTCGCGCCGTTCAGCTCGGGCGCGTGGAAGGCGCTGGCCGAGTAGCCCGGGCCTCCCCCGTTGTGGCCGTAGACCGGTCCCCACGGTGCCGCCGGGTCCGCCATCAGCCCCAGGCCGTAGCTCGGCTCGCGCCACACGTACGGTCTGGCGGCCGGGTCCGCCTGGCTGCCGGGCACCGGCACGCGGGTGAGGCGCGTCATCTCTGCGAGCGACGCCTGGGTGACGAGCCGGCCGGCGAACAGGGCGTCGATGAACCTGGCTACGTCGGAGGCTGTTGAGCTGATGACCCCATGCGACACCCAGCCGGGGTCGTAGTGACGCCGCAGGTCGACGGGCGTCTCGTCCGGCGTGAGCCTCGTCGACGTGGCGGGCGCCAGGTCGGCGAGATCGTCGATCGTCTCGGCGACCTTCGTGCTGCGCAGCTCGAGGGGAGCGGCGATGCGCTCGGTGATCAGACGCGAGTACGGCGTCCCGGTCGCCTCCTCGGCGACGCGCCTGAGCAGCATGTAGCCGGGGTTCGAGTACGCCCACCCCTCCCCCGGCTCGAAGAGCGGTCCCTTGTCGACGGTCTCGGCGGCGTACCGCTCGAAGGTCCAGGCCCGCGAGGGCGTCTCCCGGACGGCCTGGTGGTAGGCGGCGAGGCCGCCGTAGTCCGGGATGCCGGCGGTGTGGTCGAGCAGCCGGCGGAGGGTGATGCGGTCGGCGCGCGGCACTTGCGGGAGCCGGCGCGCCAGCGGGTCGTCGAGGGTGAGTTCCCCGCTCTCCTGCAGGAGCAGGAACAGGGCCGAGGTGAAGGTCTTCGTGATGCTGTAGATCAGGAAGCGGGGCTCTTGCGTGTTGTTTGCTGGACGGCCGCGCGTGAGCGGCTCGGCGCCCGGGTGCTCGACGAGAGCGACGGCCACCGCAGTGCCGTCGGCAGCGTGCTCCTCCAGGACCTGGTCGAGCTTCGCTGCCAGTCGATCGCGGGCCTCGTGCACCGAGGCCGACGCTATCAGGCCGGCGGGTGGTCGGAGGGCCTCTCCTGCGCGATCGGCGTGCTGGTGGTGAGACGTGCGGCAGCCCGCGCGCCTTGGGCCTCGGCTGTCCGGGCTCCTCCGTCCTTGCTGAACCGCCTGAGGAGCCACCTCTCCACGGTCATGGCGCCCGGGTGGATAGCCAGGGTGGGCGTGACGTCAAGGTCGAGTTCCGCCGTCCGCGGCCAGCGCCACATGGCCGTCAGATCCTTGCCGGCCATGCGCTCGAACATCCACACTGGCACGGGAAAGCTGCGGGGCGGTCGGCCGGCCGCCGCGCGATAGAGCTTGCGGCACTCGGCGATGGACCTCACGTCGCTGGCGAGCGCGACGTCCCGCCCGACGAAGCCGTCACGGTCGGCGAACGCCTTCGCGGCGATCGCGCCCAGGTCGTCGGCGGCCAGCCAGACGATCTTCGTGTCAGGGCCCGCCAGCGCCGGCATGGTGTTCCAGGTCGAGAGCGCCGGGTAGAAGTCCTTGTCGGTCATCAGCTCCATGAGCGCCATGGGGCGCAGGACGGTGAGCGGCAGGCCGCGCGTCAGCATGTGCTCCTTGACGCGCAGCTTCGACTCCCACTGCCCGACGCCCGTGCCCGACCGACCGACGCCCGCCGAGCCGTACACGACGTGCCTCGCGCCAGCGTCCGCTGCCGCGTCGGCCACGTTC
>JAAZAR010000137.1 GCA_012514235.1 Actinomycetota bacterium | reverse complement strand
GCCTTTCAAGCCGGCAGCACGGATTCGAATTCCGTTGGGGGCACCACTCCACCCTCCGTGACCGCCGGCGCCCCGCCGCCACGCTCGCCGGCGGAGGCCCGCCGCTTGAGCCGTCCCGCCAAGCGTCCTCCGGCCGGCGTCGCCAGTACCGACGACACAACGGCGGCAGGCCCCCCGCACGCCGTCGTCCGGCAGTACACTGCGCCTGCGGGGGGGTTATGAGACCCGCGCGCATGAGGGGCGGACCCGTGCGTCCGGCTCCGGGTGCTGAGCTGGCCGCGCGGCGGGTGCTCCTCCCGAGTGAAGGGGGGACCATGGGAAGACCAGTCGCGACGGGGTCGAACGACGCGCGCGCCCGGCGAGGCTGCGGCGCGCGCAGCCGGCGGCACCGCGGCGCGCGCCTCGTGCTCGTCACGAGCGCCGCCCTGCTCCTGACGCTGCTGCTCGCTGCGAGCGCCGAGGCGGCGAAGTCAGGCACGCTGCTCTACGTGAAGCGCATCGGCAGTACAAGCACGACAGAGGCCCGCGCCTACGCGGTCGCGGCCGGGCCGAAGGGCGTCACGGCCCTCGCCGGCTCGCAGGAGAAGAGCAACACTCTCTACCCGATGGTGGCCAAGTACACCAGCGCCGGCAGGCGGGTCTGGCTGAAGAGGTACACGGTAGTCGATGAAGGCTGGGCCGACGACGTCGCCTTCGACCGCAGCGGCAACGTCTACGTCGCCGCCACGGTCCGTTCCGGCACCAGCGAGGACATCGTCGTCCTCAAGTACAGTGCCTCCGGCGACCTGCTCTGGGTGACGCCGCCTGCGTACTACGGCGGAGAGAAGCGCTACGAGGGCGCCGTGAAGCTCGCCGTCGACGGCAAGGGCGAGGTCGTCGTCCTCGGCCAGAGCGTGCGCGCAGGACTGATCGGCATCGTCGTCCTCAAGTACACCAAGACCGGCAAGCCGGCTTGGGCCGAGCCAGCGCGCTGGGAGCCGGACCCCGATAGCCCGAAGACAAAGATCTTCGCTGCAACCGACCTCGCCCTCGACGGCAAGGGCGACATCTACGTGGCGGGCAGCCTGTCCTCCACGCAGTTCGAATTAGCCTCCATGTGGAAGGCGCGGGGATCCGACGGCGCCGAGCTGAAGACCTGGGTCTACACACCACCTCACGGCGTCGAGAGGTCGACCTTCGAGGCGCTGGCGGTCCGCGGGTCCAGCGTGGTGGCGACCGGCTCGGTCTGGACCGAGGGCGTGGACAAGTCCCAGAACGCCCTGATCGTCAAGTTCGACCGGGGCCTGCAAGAGAAGGCCTGGAAGGAGTGGGGCGTCGGCAACAAGAGCGGGGAATGGTTCAGAGAGGCCGTGATCGACGACAAGGGCAGCGTGTTCGTCACCGGCAAACAGTGGATCCCGGACAAGTACAGCAAAGCGGTGGCGGTGAAGCTGGACGCGAAGCTCAAGGAGGTCTGGAGCAAGACGAACATGCCGGTGAGCAAGTATGCGATGGGCCAGCACATCGCCCGCGACGGCGACGGCAACGTCTACGTCGGCGGCCTCAAGAACCCGGACACCTCGAAGGCCGCCTTCCTCACGATCAAGTACAGCGCGGCGGGCGCGCTCAGGTGGGTGAGGGCGTGGCCCCCCAAGGGAGAGTCCGCGTGGTATCCGGCCGGCCTGGTGCTGGGCTCGAAGGGCGGCGTCTACGTCGGCGTCGAGGCTAAGAGCAAGGGCGCCGTCCACCAGGCGGTGCTGCTCAAGTACCAGCGCTGAGCCCGCCGGCCGGGCCGTCCGGGCCGTCCGGGGAGCGCCCTCCGGCCGGCGTCGCCAGCCCTAACGACGCAACGGCGGCGGGCCTCCCCGCACGCCGTTGTCTGAAGCTACACTGCTCTGCGGGGGGTGCATAGACCCGCACGCATGAGGGGCGGACCCGCGCGTCCGGCTCCGGGTGCTGAGGTGGCCGGGCGACGGGCGCTCCTCCCGACCAAGAAAGGGGGGACCATGGGAGGACCGACCACGACATCCTCGCCCGGTCGGCGCGCCCGGCGAGGCCGCGGCGCGCGCCTCATGCTCGCCACCGGCGCCGCCCTGCTCCTGACGCTGCTCTTCGCCGCGACCGCCGAGGCGGCGAAGTCCGGCAAACTGCTCTACGCGAAGCGCATCGGCGGCACGAGCACGACAGAGGCCGGCGCCTACGCGGTCGCGGCCGGGCCGAAGGGAGTCACGGCCCTCGCCGGCGCACAGGGGAAGAGCGGCATTTTCCACCCGATGGTGGCCAAGTACACCGGCGCCGGCAAGCGCGTCTGGCTGAAGAGGTACACGGTAGTCGATCAAGGCTCGGCCGACGACGTCGCCTTCGACCGCCGCGGCAACGTCTACGTCGCCGCCACGGTCTATTCCGGTGCCACCCCTGACATCGTCGTCCTCAAGTACAGCGCCTCCGGCACCCTCCTCTGGGCGACGAAGCCGTACGACGGCGGAGAGCAAGACTACGACGGCGCCGTGAAGCTCGCCGTAGACGCGAAGGGCGACGTCGTCGTCCTCGGCCAGAGCGCGCACGTGGGGGGGATGGGCATCGTCGTCCTCAAGTACAAGAAGAAGAGCGGCAAGCCGGCCTGGGCCGAGCCGACCCGCTGGGTCTCGCCCCAAGACATCTTCTGGGCAGCCGACCTCGCCCTCGACGGCGAGGGCGACATCTACGTGGCGTGCTCGACGTCCTCCGGCGGCTTCTCGAGAGCTCTCATCTGGAAGGCGCGAGGGTCCGACGGCCAGAAGTCGGGAGGCTGGCACTACGTACCCCGTCACGGTGATTCGTCCTCCTTCCACGCGCTGACGGTCCGCGGGTCCAGCGTGGTGGCGACCGGCTCGGCCTGGACCAAAGGCGTGGACGACTCCACGAACGCCCTGGTCGCGAAGTACGACCGGGGCCTGCAAGAGAAGGCCTGGAAGGAGTGGGGCGTCGGCAACAAGAGCGAAGAGTGGTTCAACGCGGCCGTGATCGACGCCAAGGGCAGCGTGTTCCTCACCGGTAGACAGTGGGTCGAGGGCGAGTACAGCAAAGCGGTGACGATGAAGTTGAACGCGAAGCTCAAGACGGTCTGGAGCAAGACGTACATGCCGGCGAGCAAGTATGCGTTGGGCTGGTACATCGCCCGCGACGGCGCCGGGGACATCTACGTCGGGGGCTACGAGGGCTTCAGCGCTGTGCAGCCGCCGAAAAGCCTTCTCACGATCAAGTACAGCGCGGCGGGCGCGCGCAAATGGGCAAGGGCGTGGACCCCCGGGAGTGGAGGGTCCGTGGATGGTGAACATGGTCCGGCCGGCCTCGTGCTGGGTTCGAAGGACGGCGTCTACATCGGCGGCCGGGCTAAGAGCAAGGGCGGCGGCGGCCAGGCAGTGCTGCTCAAGTACCGGCGCTGACGACGCAACGGCGGCGGGCCTCCCCGCATCCCGCCGCCCGGCAGTACACTGCGCCTGCGGGAGGTGCACAGACCCGCACGCATGAGGGGCGGACCCGTGCGTCCGGCTCCGGGTGCTGAGGTGGCCGGGCGACGGGCGCTCCTCCCGAGCGAAGGGGGGACCATGGGAAGACCGACCACGACATCCTCGCCCGCTCGGCGCGCCCGGCGAGGCCGCGGCACGCGCAGCCGACGGCGCTACGGCGCGCGCCTCGCCCTGATGGCGAGCGTCACTTTCGTTCTATCCCTGCTGCTCGCGGCGACCGTCCAGGCGGCGAAGCCGGGCACGCTGCTCTACGCGAAACGCATCGGCGCCGACCTCAAGTCCGAGGCCAACGCCTTCGCGATCGCGGCAGGGCCGAAGGGAGTCACGGCCCTCGCCGGCAAGCAGGAGAAGAGCGGTGCTACGTACCCGATGGTGG